>JAEXCN010000107.1 GCA_023402175.1 Pseudomonadota bacterium
GTCAGAACTTGGAAGGTCACTTCAGCTCGAGCCACCGAAGCGGTGGTCTGCGGCTTCGTGCCTTCCGGGAGCCCACTCTAGATTCGTCTAGAATGAGCGTACGATTCAGTTTTCAAGGACCGAGGCAGTCGGTGCGTCCCGTCTGCGTTGGGGTCGCGAATCTTACTCGCGGCGCCCGTCTCGTCAACTTCTTTTTTCTTCCGGTTCGCTCTTTTTCGTTCGACTCACTTTCGCGAGTCTCATCGAACGGAGCGCCTCGACCTTGCTCGCGGCGCGAGCGTTCGAGGTACCGGCATGTAGAGAATCGGCGACTTCCTGGCAAGAGCTGCCGCTCTTGCTGGCGACCCTGAACGGGTCCTTTCGTCAGCCAATGCTTTCTCTCGCAGCCCTGGGTCGAGCGTCGCTTTCGCGAACCCGGCTTCCAGCCCCCTGCGAGGTGTTGAGCATCTTGCTCCGCGGCGGGCAGTCCGTCAAGCGTCTCGCGAAGATTTTTTCTTCGTTATCTCGACCGCTTGAAGCGTAATGCTTCAGCTCACCTCTTAGAGGTGATCCGCAGAGATTCTCCACATGTGAAAGATCGAGCTGCTGTGGCCTTCTTCCCTCAATACTTCCGGCGGTTGTGCCACCGGAAATCCTGGGGAAAGCCAGGTTCTCCACAGTCTGTCCTCTGCCGGTGCATCGGACAGCTCGCGCTCGACGTCGTCGAGCTCGCTGCGCCGTGTTCACCAGCGGGAGGGCGGCGGAAGATAGTCAGGACGCTGGCTCAGTCAAAACGAAAAAATGACCCATGTGCGCTTTTGCCACACCGCCACGAGATCGCTCATGTTTTTCGCGTGTAGGGCGCACGTGACGCATCGGCTCGCGCCTCGCGATCCACGCCACCCCGATTTTTCCGGCCTCGCGGCGCGTCGACCGGGCCGCGCCGGTTGCGCTCGCCGTCCGGCTCCGGAGGTCGACTCCCCCAAAAGATCGGTTCGTTCGAGCGCTCGTACTCGAGCGCGTCCAGGACAGAGCGTTGCGAACCCGTCAGACAGGCTCGTCGGCGTACCAGCGCTGCCGAGGCTCGCGAACGAGCGTCAGCTCGCTTCCCTCAGCGGTCCTCACGCGAAAGCCGCGCTCGCGGACCGAGAGCCCCATCACGGCACCGAGGACTTCGACAGGGATTCGCTTCGCGCCGATGTGCGCCGGACGCCCGCGCCGATCGGTCTCGACCGCGACCTCGAACCACGACCGCTGTTCGTCGCCGCCGAGCTTCGCGAGCTGGGTCCACCCCGCCTCTTCGGCGAGGGCGCGAGTGCAGACCTTGAGAGCGCGGGTCGAGATCGTGAAGGCCGCGCGAGGTCGAAGGAGGAGGACGAGGACGTAGCCGTCCGGCAGCACGCTCGCAGCGATGCTCTTCCGGCTGCCCCGAATGACGATCCACCCCGGATCGCCGAGCGCGCTGAACCGTTCGATGCCCGCGAGGACGATCTGGACGTGCGCCGCCGCCACCCGCAGATCGAACGGCTCGCCATTCCCCGTGTAGTCGACGGTCTCGCCCTGGGAATCGACGATTGCAGCGGCGACGGCGCCTGGAATTCGCTGGATGAGCGCGTCCAGGATCGTCGTGAAGGGGGTCGCGTCGGTATCCCGCGGGACGCTCGAGCCGAGCGCGGTCGAGGCGAGCGCGTCTTGTTTCGGCCCGGCAGTCGCGACGGGGTCCGCGGGCGAACGCGGAGGCGGAGGCGGAGGCTCGGCCGGGGTCGACGTCACGGCGTTTCGCCGGCCTCGCGCGACACCTGCACCGTGCGCATCAGCTGCTCGGCCGCGGGCGACACGACGATCTCGTTCTTGCCGCGGAGCTCCTTCAGCCGCGCGGCCATCAGCTCACGCGCCCGCAGCGAATAGACCTCTTCGGCGAACGCAATGCGGCGCGTCTCGAGAGGCACGCGCTTCTCGGGGATGCGCTCGAGGAGGCGGATGACGTGGAAGCCAAAGCTGGTCTCGACGATGCCGCTCGTCGCGCCGGCAGATCCGAGCGCAGATGCAGCAGCCGAAAAGACCTGGTCCATCCGGCCATTTCCCTCGGTGATCCAGCCTTCGGCGGTGAAGGGAGGGAGGTCCTCGACCCGCACCTCCAGCTTCGGATCGTGCGGGACCGCCTTTGCCTTCGACTCGAACTCGCTGTCGGTCGCCGAAGCGAGCGTCGCCCTGAGATCCTCGGCCACCTTGCGCGCGCTCGCTGAGAGATTCGGGTCCTTCGGACGGAGGACGATG
This sequence comes from Pseudomonadota bacterium, assembly GCA_023402175.1. Classification (GTDB taxonomy): domain Bacteria; phylum Myxococcota_A; class Polyangia; order Polyangiales; family Polyangiaceae; genus Labilithrix. The sequence goes on from JAEXCN010000107.1 coordinate 2,257, forward strand.
GCGTGCACCACGCGGACGGACGGAGGCCGATCGAAATCGACCCAGTGACTCTCCGAGACGCGAGCGACCTCTTCGTCGGTGGGCAGGCCCTTGTTTCGCGCTTCCTCGTACAGCCGGTCCGACGCGAATCGCGCCCGCGCTGCGACGAGTCGCCAGGAGGCCGGCACGTGCTGATCGAGGCCTCGCTCGCGCGCGGCGGATGCCGCGATCGCGTCGTCGACGACCTTTCGGAGGGCATCACGAGCGGTCACATCTTGTGCCTCGGCGACGCGCTCGACGACGCGGAGCGGAATCGCCTCGGTGCCGACGCGTGCGGCGACCTCGCCGCCGAGCGCGGCGTTCTGATCGTCGGTGCGCACCGGACGCCGCTCGTGACCGCAAGAGACGACGAGCACGCTACCGAGCACGACGAGCGCCCGCGCCGCCTTCATGCGCTCGCCCCCGGGCGGACGAGCTGGACCCCGGATCGGAGTGCGACCACGCCGACGACGAGGAAATAGATGGCCTCGACGTCACTCGCCCGAGCGAGCGCCATCGCACCGAAGGTAAAGGCCGCTGCAGCACCGACGACGAGCAGCGCCGCGAGCACGTCCAGGACCGCCATCGACGACAAGATACCGCCGAGCGAGCCGAGCGTCGTGGGATTCACACGAAAGGGCGCTCAGCGCGCCATCCCGACGGCGGCGCCGGACGCCGCAACGAGCGCGAGCATGACCAACCAGGGCAATGCCCGCCGGAGTCGGAGTCGGCCGGAGGCCGGGACTCGGGTGGTGTGGCGCGCGAGCGCGATGCTCGTCGTCCCGCTGACGACCGCGATCCCGCACACGACGGTGACGAGCCGGACGAGGACGGCCCGCTCCGGCGCGGCGACGCCCCACCCGACGCCCTGCATCGCCAGCGCGAGCGCGATCCCGATCGCGACGTAGGCACCGTCACCTCGCGGCAGCTCGCTCCGCGGCTTCAGTGAAGTGCTCGCGACGATGCGGCCCGCCGCGTTCGGATCGGGCCGAAGCACCGGGCCCGCAGAGGCGAAGGCGAAGAGGGCCCAGCCGACCATGCCGAACGCACCGCGGACGCCGTCGAGCCGAGCGGACGAGAGTGCCGAAGGCGCGAGCGCCCAGACGATCGCGCTCGACAGCACGAATCCCCATACCGACCACGCGCGCGCCCACGTCGGTCCCGTCCACGATCGGATCGAATCGACGAGACGCGGTCGCGCCTTCGCCGCATCGTCGGAGCGTTCCCCTCTCGGCCGCTCTGCCGGCGGAACGAGCGCGCTCGCGCCTTCGACGAAGGGAGCCGTCACGAGCGCGAGGACGCCGACGATCGCCGCTGCCTTCGCGAAGAGAGGCGCGCCGCGCGACCATGCAGCGGGCGCCACGGTGATCGCCCACGCGTAGAGGCCCGGGATCGCCGCCTGCGCGGACGCGCCGATGCTCGCGATCTGCTCGAGCGCTCGCCTGCGACGACGGAGCGGTCGACCGGAGACGGGGGCCGACGACGGAGGGAGCGAGTCGGGAGAAGCGTCGCTCGTCCCGTCGTCCATCGATCAGCCCTGGAATCCGGAGGCGACGGCACGCACGAGACGTGCGGCCGTGACGAGCCCCTGCTCGCCCTCACCGTCTTCGGCCCCGCGCGCGGCCTCGAGGCCGAGCGTCTTCCAGAGATCCTTGTCGAGCAAGTGGCTCGGTCGGACGTTCTGCAGCGAGGCGAACATCACGTTCTTGATCCCGGGGTGCGTTCGCTCGAGCTCGTCGAGCATGCCGCCGACGATCTTGCGCTGAAGATTGTCCTGCGAGCCGCAAAGATCGCACGGCAGGATCGGGAACGCCTTCGCCTTCGCGAACGCCGCGATGTCCTCCTCGGCGCAGTACGCGAGCGGACGGATGACGACGTGGCCTTCGTCGGACACGAGCTTCGGCGGCATCGCGGCGAGCTGGCCCGAGAAGAACATGTTCAAGAGCAGCGTCTGGAGGATGTCGTCGCGGTGATGCCCGAGCGCGATCTTCGTACAGCCGAGCTCCCGCGCGGCGCGGTAGAGGATGCCGCGGCGAAGACGGGAGCACAGCGAACAGTACGTCTTCCCTTCCGGGATCTTCTCCGTGACGATCGAGTAGGTGTCTTCCTCGATCATCCGGAAGTCGTAGCCCTCCTCGCGCATGTACTTGCGGAGGCGATCGGCGGGGTAGCCGGGGTGTCCCTGGTCGACGTTGACGACCACGAGATCGAACCGCACCGGCGCCCTTCGGGAGAGGTCACGGAGGAGGTGCAGCATCGAATAGCTGTCCTTGCCGCCGCTCACGCAGACCATGACGCGATCGCCGTCGGCGATCATGCCGAAGTCGGTGATCGCACGAGCGAGCCCGCGCGTCAGCCGACGCTCCACCTGATGCTGCGGCGCGCTCGTCGATGCTTCCATCAGGGCAGACGGCTAGCAGCTCACCTGAGGCTCGGCAAGCGCACGCCACGCGAGCACGTCGCGAAGCTCGGCGCTCGTCGAGCCCCGTGCGAGGAGCGCCTGTCCTTCGTCAGCGACGCTTGCGAGCAGCCGACTTCCGGCCCTGAGGCTCGCGCGCTCCGACGTCGGGCCCTGCATCGCTCGCCTTCGGGGCTCGCGGTCCCTTCGCCATCGACTTCGGCGCGCCCTTCGTGCCCGCCGGCTGAGCGGACGCCTTCTTGCCCTTGCGCGCGGCCGTCTTCGCAACCGGCTGCTCTTCGACGCGGGGGGCAGCCTTCGCGACGGACGGCGCCGCGGGGGGAGCGGCCGCTGCTGCCCGGCTCGCCTGATCGACGAGCGCGAGGAACGTCAGGACGCCGTGACCCGTGCCGCCCTTGGGATCCCAGCCGCGGATGCGATCGCCCATGGCGGGGCCTGCGATGTCGCAATGGACCCAGTTCGGGACGTTGCCGATGAACTCACGCAGAAACAGCGCGGCGCTGATCGAGCCGCCCCAGCGATCGCCGGTGTGCTTCAGATCGGCCGAGTCGCTCTTGAGCTGGTCCTTCAGGTCCTCGAGGAGCGGCAGGCGCCACATCTGCTCGCCCGACGACTTCGCGGCGGAGGCGAACTCCTCGGCCGTCGCCTCGTTGTTCGCGTACCAACCCGAGCACGAGTTGCCGAGCGCGACGACGCACGCGCCCGTGAGGGTCGCGTTGTCGATGAGGAGATCCGGCTCGAGCGCGCGCGCGTACGCCAGCGCGTCGGCGAGGATGAGACGGCCCTCGGCGTCGGTGTTGATGATCTCGACGCTCTTGCCGTCGAGCGAGCCCCACACGTCGCCGGGGCGGTAGGAGTTGCCGTCCGGCATGTTCTCCGCGGCGGCGACGATGCCGTGCACCTCGACGTCGGGCTGGAGCTTGCCGATGATGTGCATGAGGCCGACGACGTTCGCGGCGCCGCTCATGTCGTGCTTCATCTCGCCCATGCCCGCCGCGGGCTTGATCGAGAGACCACCCGAGTCGAACGTGATGCCCTTGCCGACGAACGCGATGCGCCGCTTCGGATTTGCGGGGACGTACGAGAAGTGCACCATCGCGGGCTTGTGCTCGCTGCCCTGACCGACGGCCTGGAGCAGCTTCATGCCTCGCTTCTGGATCTCCTTGTAGTCGAAGACCTGGACCTTCAGGTTGGCGTCCTTCGCCGCGACGCGGGACGCTTCGGCGAGCGTGTCCGGGTAGAGGACGTTCGGCGGCTCGTTCGAGAGATCGCGCGCGAGGTTCACGCCGGCAGCGACGATCTGGCCGACGTCGATGCTCTCCTTCGCGTCCTTCGGCGCGTCGCCGACGAGGCAGATGGCAACCTGCGCGAGCTCCGCCTTCGGCTTGCGATCGCCGGTCATGTACTTCGTGAAGCGGTACGCACCGAGCTCGAGGCCCTCGACGATCTCGCGGAGGCGACCCTCGAGACCTTCCGGGATGCCGAGCACCAGGCGCTTCGCCTTGTCGGCGTTCGCTGCGCGCGCGGCCTTCGCGGCGAACGTGCGGACGTCGCCAGCGGAGAGCTTGGCGACGTCGCCGAGCCCGTAGACGATCAGCCGATCCGCCTTCACGCGTCCGAGCGTCGAGAGCGAGATCTGCTGGTCCTTCTTCCCTTTGAATTCGTCTTTCTTGATGAGGCGACCGAGTGCGCCCCCGAGCGCGCGATCGAAACCGTCGAGCGTCGACCGCTGGTTCTTCTTCGAGCGACCACCACCATTGAGAAGGGGTGTGCCGACGATCATGATGTCGCCAGCCTCACGCGACGGCAGCACCGAGCGAACGCTGATCTTCAGGGGCATCGAACCGTAGCCTCCCAGTAAACGAGGGGGCGTCGGTTATACGCCGGAGCCGTGCGTGTGGGATACAAAGAAAAAGGGCCTGTCGATCAGCCGACGAGGCGCGCGTGCTTGCCGAGGGTGAGCGGCATCGACAGCTTCGGCTCGGGGACGCCGGCAAAGACGCTTCGCGTCGGAATGCCGTCGACGCTGAGCGCGACGATCGTCGGCGCGCCGCGATAGACCCAGAGGACGTTGCAGGGCAGGACGTACTCGACGCCCGTGATCGCGTCGGCCGCACGGAGGATCACCTGCGCGCCGGCAGGAACCGTCCCCGCGCAGCTGACGATCACGGCGCCGGCTGCCACGTTTCGGATCTCGACGGGGAGAATCGTCCCATCACCGATCATCTGTGCCGGAAGGGCGTTCTTCGGACGCTCGTATGCACCGACGGCGGGGACATCGAGATCGCCGGTGACGAGCTGCATCAGCGACAGCAGCTCGATTTGCTCGCGTGCAGCGAGAGGCTCGCCCAGCGAAGCATTACGAGCCTTCAGCTCCCAGAAGCGAACCAGAAAGTCGAGCTTGTCGATCAAAGCGCACCTTCTACGGTGAAGTGTCACGGCTGTTTTCGAGGCAGTTCGTGACGGGGACAGCTGAATGAGCGTGCGAAGCACATGCCACCTTCTCGTGCTCGCGCAGTGATTCGTTGGACGTGGAGCGATGCGGAAAGTTTCGCGGCGATCCGCCGGGAGCGAGCCGGCCGGCCACACCCACACGACGCCAACATCGTTGCGTTGGTCCGCAAACGAGCGCTGACACGCGGCCGGCACGAACCTTGGGCCTACGGCCATGACTCCGCGGTCATGCCCCGCGCAGGTTGCGGCGCCACAGGCACTTCGGTTCGCAGGGCGTACGGCGTCTGTCTCGATCCCCATGAGTACATGGGGCCCCTGTCTTGATCCCCATGAGTACATGGGGCCCCACCGCGAGAGCTTGCGAGGTCGAGGGCGCTTGAGCCAGAGTGTGGCCATGGGCCGTCGGCGCTCTTCCTCGGCGCTTCTCTCGATCGCGATCGCCTTTGGCGCGGTGGCGTCGAGCACGGGGTGCGCAGAGCCGAAGGTGTCGCTCGGCAAAGGGCCGCGCGAGTACACCGACAGCGACTATCCGCAGGTCCTCGATCGCTGGACGCGATCGAAGAGCCTCGTCGCCATCAGCGAGCTCGACAACCTGCTCAGCGTCACGTCGACGTTCGAGTCGTGGGATTTTCGCTGGGCATACGTCGTCAAATACGCGACCGACTATCGCCTGACCGTCGAGCAGCGGCGCTCGCTGCTCGAGCGAACGCTCGCCGAGACGCAGGACAGCCATCGCTTCTACGTCACGCTCTACGGGACGAAGTGGCGATGGACGGATCTCACGAAGCCGCAGACGGCATGGATCGTCCGGCTCATCGACGACGAGGGCAACGAGACCGCTCCGACATCCATCGAGGTGATCACGCGTCCGGGGCCGCTCGAGATCCGTTATTTCCCGTACACGACGGTCTGGCGTCAGGTCTTCCGGATCAAGTTCCCGACGACGACGCCCGATGGGCGTTCGACCATCTCGAGCGACGCGCGCTGGTTCGGCCTCCGCTTCGCCGGCGCGGAAGGCAACGAGGAGCTCCACTGGGAGATCGGCGACGACGGCGGAAAGAAGCGAGCAATGGTCCTGCCTCCGCGCACGCTCGCCGAAGCCGAGTCGCTACATGCCCGCGAAGACCTCTAGGAGCGGCGGACACGTCACGAGCAGCTCCTGAGCGATCCGTCGATCGCCGAACATCACGAGCGCTCCACCGGATCCGGCACGAGCGGTCGCGGGCGCCGAGCCTGCTCCGAGGACCTCGGTCGCGAAGAGGAAGTCACCCGAGCTGACCTGCCCGACGATCTCGTCGCCCTTCACGAGCTCGAGCGCGCCGATGCCGACGAGGAGCAGGCCGGGCACAGGCTCGCCTTCGTTGACGACGACCTCGCCCGGAATGAGCGGACGCATCGTGAGCCGGCCGACGATCTCTTCGCGGATCGACACATCGAGCCGTTCGCCGAGCGGACCGATCGTGATCCCAACGAGCGTCTGCACCCGATCGGCAGCAGCGCGCAAGTCGTCCTCGACCCACGGGATCGTACGGAATGCCTCCTCGACGGATGCGTCGGACCACGTCGCGAGCACGCCGTTCTCGTTCGCGCAGATGAGGCGGATCGGGACGTTCTCTTCGGTCGTGCCACGCGCGCGGAGGACGGCGCCTTGCGAGAGCCGGACTGCAGGAGCATCGACGACGGTCGCCGCGACGTCGAACAAGCCCGACACGATGTACGCGAGCGCGAACGAGCCGATCTCCTCGCCTTCCGCGAGCGAGTGGAGCGTTGCAGCCCCGGCGAAGGCGGTTCGAGCATCATCCGGCAGATCCGCGAATGCCTCGACGTCCTCGAGGTCGACGCCGGGCGCCTTCGCATCATTCGGCTCCTCGGCCGGCGCGCTCGTGACGACGTCGGATCCTTCCGACGTATTCGCTGCGTCGGGAGGAGGCGGCGCCGCGCTCGCGAGCTCCTCGGGCGGCGACACGTACGCGGCAACATCGGGGATCGCGACGTCCGCCGACGTGACCT
>JAEXCN010000052.1 GCA_023402175.1 Pseudomonadota bacterium
GATCAAGACGGGCGTTGCCCCGAAGAACGTGGAGCCGAAGCGCGGCGCGCTCGATCTGCCGGAGCTCTCGGTCGGCAAGCTCGCCGCGGGCGAGAAGATCGTCATCGACGGCAAGGCCGACGAGAAGGCATGGGGAGGCGCAGCGAGCACCGGCCCTTTTGTCGACGTGGGAACGGGTAAGCCGAATACCTCGTTCCCGATCAACGGCAACGCGAAGCTGCTCTGGGACGACGAGCACATGTACGTGCTCCTCGAGATCAAGGACCCGGACGTCGTCGGCTACTTCACGAACAAGGAAGAGCAGCCGAAGGACTGGACCGCGACGGGCCAGCCGATGACGTGGAATCGTCACACGTCGGAGATCATGGTCGATCCCGACGGCGACGGCGACAACGTCAACTACTACGAGATCCAGATCAACCCGCAGAACAAGATCTTCAAGTCCCAGTTCGACGGCTACAACAAGCCGAAGGTCGAGCCGCAGGGCCCGTTCGGACACGAGGACTGGGATCCGAAGATGAAGACGGCGGTCGTCGTGAAGGGCACGATCGACAACAGCTCCGACAAGGACGAGGGCTACGTCGTCGAGGCCGCGATCCCGTGGAAGGCGTTCGAGAAGGGCGCGAAGCAGCTGCCGCCGAAGCCGGGCGACACCTGGCGGATCAACTTCTACGCGATGGCGAACAACGGCGGGACCGCGTGGTCGCCGATCCTCGGGCAGGGCAACTTCCACAAGGCCTCGCGCTTCGGGCGTGTCACGTGGGCGACGAAGGAGTGGCTCGCGGCGCAGGCGGCGAGCACGCTCGACGGCGGCGTTCCCGGGGGCGGGGTGAGGGACGGCGGGCTCAAGGACGCTGCCGCTGCGGATGCCTCGGCGCGTCCGCGTCCTCTCGCGGTCGAAGCGGGCGCGCCGCGTCGCGAGCCTGCTCAGTAAGCGCTTATCGACGCGCGCGCGGGGCCCCATGTCCTCATGGGGAACGAGACGGGGGCCCCATGTCCTCATGGGGAACGAGGCGGGGGCCCCATGTACTCATGGGGAACGAGAGAGGAGGGCCCATGTCCTCATGGGGAACGAGCCATGAGGCCCACCGCGACGGAGTGAATTTGTAGCTGTTCTCCGTGCTGGCGTACGCTCTCGCCATGCGTCGCGTCCGTGCCAGCCTCTTTGCATCGTGGTGTCTTGCCGGGGCGTCGATCGCGATCGCGCCTGATGCAGGTGCCCAGCAGAAGGGTGGAGCCGCGGGGGCGGCCCGTTCGAGCTCGCAGTTCACGCTTCGCCGGGGCGACGCCGGCGGTGCGGAGGCGCAGGGCGCGAGGGGACGGGCGCGCGCAGGCGACTGCGCGGGAGCCTTGCCCCTCTTCGACCTCGCGGTCCAAAAGTCGATCGAGCCGTCTCTCCGCCGCGATCGTGGCCTCTGTCACGAGAACCTCGGACATCCTTTCCCGGCGATCGACGATTACCGCGCGTACCTGCTCGCGAGCCCGGAAGCCGCGGACGCCGATCAGATCCGAGAGCGCCTCGCCGCGCTCGAGGGGCAGACCGGCACCGGCAGCTCCGCGCGACCGGAGAAGCGGACGGAGAAGGAGGAACCGGCGGAGGCGGGCGGCAGCGCCAGCGCGAGCTTCTCGATCGGGAAGGGCGGCGTGAGCGCGTCGTCGTCCGCCTCGAGCTCGTCGTCCGAGTCCGCCGCCGCCGACGGCGCGCACGGGACCGCGCCCGGAGGTACGTACGACGAGCAGGTCGCGCGCGAGAAGCTCGCCGATGCGGCGGAGTCCTCACCGCTTCGCAACGGATCGGGCGTCGTGCTCGGTCCGTTCGTCCATGTGCCGCGCTTCCTCCTCGGCGAGGGTGCGCCCGACAAGCTCGGCTACGGCGTGGGCGTCGCGCTCCGGTACTCGACTGGCCCGAGGCTGTCGGTCATCAGTGAGCTCGGGTACGCGGGGGTCGGCACCTCGGGCGCTGCGAGCTCGCAATCCGGTCCGCTCCTGCTCGGCGGCGTCGAGCTCAGGCTTCCGATCTCGCGTTTCGCAGGCGACCATATCCTTGTCCGCGGCGGGCTCGGCTACGAGCGCCGCGTCGTTTCCGGAACGCGCGCGGTCAACGACAGCATCCTCGGCCGTTTCGGCCTTGGTTATCGGCACGTGTTCGGACCTTCGATCGCTCTCGAGGTCCTCGCCGATGGCGGCCCCGCGTACGTCATCCCCGAGACCGGAGACAGCCAGCTCAACTTCCTCCTCGGCGGCTCGGTCGCGTTCCTCGTCGGGTTCTGACCGCGTTTCGCCGTGCGCTCGGTGCCATCTCTTCGGCGTCCGGCCAGCGCCAGGTAGTAAGCTTGCGCGCGCATGGGTCTCGCGAGCGGCTGGGCTTCGCAGGAGTCGCGTGCCCGTCTCGGGCGCTGGCTGCTCGCGGCCGCGATCCTGCTGAGCGCGCTCGGTCTCGGCGCGCTCCACACGCCGGTCCTCGCGATCGTCGCCGTCCTCGCGGCGACGGCGACCGGTCTCCTCTGGTTCGACGCCGAGCCGCTCGAGCCACGGCCCGCGGCCACGGTGCTGTTCGTCGTCGGCTTGTTCCTGATCGCGTGGACCGGCCTGCAGCTCGTGCCGCTGCCGCGCGCGACGCTCGCGGCGATCGCCGGCGAGAATGCCGACGTCTGGTCGAGGTGCCTCAGCCCGCTCCGTGAGGATGGTCCGTCGATCGCGCCCATCTCGCTCGATCCCGTCGCGACGCGCGTTCAGATCCTCCGCGGCGTGACGTACCTCGTCGTCTTCGTCGGCGCTCTACGCGTCGCGCGACGGCAGGAGGGCGTCGCTTTCCTCGAGCGGACGCTGCTCGTCTCGACCGTCGCGATCGCGGCCGCTGCCCTCGTGCATCCGGTCATCGGCGCGCGGAAGGTCTTCGGGATCTACGAGCCGAACGAGACGTACGCCTACGTCGAGCACCACGTTGCTCCGCTCCTCAACACGAATCACCTCGCGGCGTACGTCAACATCGGAGTGTTCCTCGCGCTCGGATGCGTGCTCGAGCGTCGTGAGGCGTTGCCTCGGCCGCCCGCGCTCGTGATCGTCTTGCTCCTCGGCGCGACCACGGTGTGGACCTTGTCGCGCGGTGGCACGGCGACGTTGATGCTCGGCGCGCTCCTCGTCGTCATGATCACGTTCGGCGCGCGCAAGATGCGGCGCGTCCGGATCGCAGGTCCGGTCGCGGTCACCGCGGTCGCGATCGGCGGCGGCGCCGTGCTGCTGCTCGCGGCGTTCGACGACACGGCCGTGAAGTTCGCGCACGGCGACATGTCGAAGGTCGACCTCGTGAGGAACGCGCTCGATCTCGTGCGCGGCTTCCCGTTGTTCGGAGTCGGCCGCGGCGCGTTCGAGGCCGTGTTCCCGAAGGTCCGCGACGGCACTGGCTACTGGGTCTTCACGCATCCGGAGAACGTGATCGCGCAGTGGACGACCGAGTGGGGCGTTCCTGTCGCCTTGCTGGCGATGCTCGCGATGGCGTGGGCGCTCCGGCCGCGCACGGCGCTCGCGCGCTCGCGGCCGCCGGCAGGCGCATGGGCGGCGCTCGTTGCGGTAGCGATCCACAACCTCGTCGACTTCAGCTCCGAAGTGCCCGGCGTCGTGATCGCGCTCGCAGTGTGTGCAGCGATGGTGACGGGCGGCACCGGCGGCGGAAAACCGGTCGCGCATCGTGGGAGCGCGTGGGCGGCGCGACCGAATGCGCTCGCGATCGCCGTCGGGGTGGCGACGCTGGCATGTGTGAGCATCACGTTCCCGTTCAGCGCGACCGAGCTCTACAACGAACAACGATCGTTCAAGGACGAGGCGCTGGATCCGACGCTGTCGAAGGAAGCATTCCACCGGCGTGCACGCGAGGTGATGCTCCACCATCCTGCGGAGCCGTACTTCCCGTTCGTCGGCGCCGTGCGCGCCACGGTCGTGCGTGACGAGAGCGTGATCCCCTGGGCGGGCCGAGCGCTCGAGCGGAGCCCGGTCTACGGCCGCGTCCACCTGCTCCTCGCGCGCTCGCTGTTCGTGAAGAACCCATCGCAGGCTCGCCTCGAATACCGGATGGCGTGCATCCAGGATTCGGGCATGTGCGCGCGCGACGAAGCGCTGCGGCTCGTCGGCGGCTTCGAAGACGCGATGGACCTCGTTCCTGACGGCGCGGCGGGAGTGCCGGCGCTCGATTACCTCGCCCAGCACCTCGGGCAGCGGCTTCCGGCGACGGTCGTGCGCATCGACCGCGAGATCTCGGCGCTGGACCCGCGTGCGCTCGGGCCGGTGCAGCGAGCGGCGGCGCGCGCGCTCGGTGACGTGAGGGACGCGGAGGTTTGGTGCGGCGATCGGTCGAGCTCGAACCAAGGCGCGCGCGTCAGTTGCGTCGCCGACGGTCTCGAAGCGGCCGCTCGACTTCGTGCCTCCGCTCCAGAGAAGTGCGAAGGACACGCGCTCACGGCGGAGCTCCGCGTCGCCGCCGGCGAGATCGACGCGGGCTTCGCCGAGCTCGATCGCTCCCTCGAGGAGGTCGCCGAGCGCTCGCCGTGCGCGCGCCGCCTCGTGAGCCTCGCGGTCCAGATCGGAAACAACGTCCGGATCGACGCTGCGCTCGACCGGCTCTTGAAGCTCGGATGTGAAGCGCCGGCAGAGTGCGTGAACAACTTCAAGTTCGCGGCCGACATCGAGACGAAACGCGGCAGCCACCGCCGCGCGCTTGCGCTCATGAAGAAGGCATGGGAGCGCGCGCCGGAGCGTGACGACCTTCTCAGCGATCTCGCCGCAAAGGCCTCAGCGCAGGGGCTCCACGGCGAGGCGCTCGAAGCGTACACGAAGCTCGCCGAACGCCATCCCGAGGAGCCGAAGTGGGCCGAGTCCGCAGCGCGCGAGCGCCAAGCCGCCGCGCGCGGCGTCTTCCAGCACCGCTGACAGACGCTTGGCGCTCCCACCCGACGCCAGTCAGTTGGGCGTCCGGCAGCCGATGACCACGTCGACGCGCCCGGACGGCGCACCGGTGGTCACCGAACACGCGTTCCCGTGGAGGACGATCTTCGTCGGGGTTTGCGGATCGTCGAAGGACCAGCCGTTGTCGTCGTCCTTCGGGATCGACGTCGCGTTGCCGTTTCTGTCCGCGATCGAAACGGTCACGTTGTTGAGATCCGTGAACGGGTTCGTCGTAAAGCTGAATTCACACGACGCGCTGAGCGCGCGGATCTTGTCGAAGGCGTCGAGGAGAGCCTGCTTCGTTGCGCTCACTTCTCCAGGTGTGATTTGGAAGTGGCATACGGAAGCTAGGTCGGTCGAGTTGGGATCGCATCCGGCGGGCGCGGTCCCGCCCCTTTGCGCCATCCGACCCATGAACGCCGGATCGTAGTCGCCGTCCAAGCTGGGGAATGGGCCGATGCCGACCGAGAACGTCTGGATCGGGCTCTTGGGTGGTTGAGCGTCGCGCATCGTGCCCGCGAGCGATTCGCATCGATCGTATCCGTCGGTGGGACGGCCGTCGCTGAAGAGCACGACGAAACGCTTCGTCGCATCGGTCGCGAGACCTGCGTTCGAGGGTAGAGTGAGCCGCTCGACGATGTCGTAAGCGCTCTTCAATGCGGAAGCCGTAGGCGTCAACCCTGCCGGAGAGGTCGACTCGACTGCACCGACCAGGCGGTCGTAGTGGACTGCGTCGAGTAGGGTTTGCGGTCTGATCTTGTCCTCCTTCGGATAGAGATAGACGCCTACGAAGGTTGCCGGGTCGGCGGTCTTTCGTATGTCTGCGAACGTGGTGAGGAGCGCCTCGCGCGTTGCCCTCCACTTGCTGTCGTGGATCATGCTGCCCGACACGTCGACGAGGAACTCGAGCACGACCGGGACGCGCACGATCTGGGTCGTCGACGCCGAGCAACCTTGCGGTTCGTGGGTCTCCACTTCCGCGGAGGCATCGACTTCGCTGAACGCTATGTCGGGTTGGGAGCGGAAGCCGTCTCTATCGGCGCTGCAGGCCGCGAGCAGGAGACCTGCGCCGAGCCCGAAAGGCGCGAGGAGCACCATGGAGCGACGCATCGGAATGGAGTCCTTCATCGAGGGCCTCATGGGAATACGATGGGCATGGGTGTGGGATGGGGGTCTGAATCACGCGTTCCCGACCCGAGGTCGGCGTTGGTGTTGCCGCCCCAGCAAACGACTTTGCCTCCCTGCACGAGCGCGCACGTCGCGGAGCTGCTGGTGGCGACTTGCACCGCGCGCTCCTCGAACGCCGTGGCGCGGACGAAGAGCGGCGAGTATTTGCCCGGTGTTCCTCTGCCGAGCTGGCCACGGTCATCGGCGCCGGCGCAGTGGATGGTTCCGTCGGTCATCCGCACGCACGAGGTGTTCGAGGAGACCGCGAGCTGCTGCGGGAACACGTTGCCGTCCGCGACGAGCACGGCACGTGTGGGGTAGCGTTCCGAATCGGTGATGCCCGTCCCGAGCAAGCCCTTATTGTTCGTGCCCCAGCAGTAGACCTCTCCGCCTGCGAGCGCGCATTGATGCGACGGACCTGCGGCGAGGCTCGTGACGCCCTGGAGCGACGGGATAGGCACCATGATCGCGGTCGGGTTTATCGACGCCGGTCGTCCAGAGACCGCGCCCCAGCCGACGAGCTGTCCGTCCTTCGGCACCCCGAAGGCCGACTTTATCCCGCCGGCCGTCCGCGTGAGCTCGAAGCCCTGGCAATCGGCTTTGCCGGGGCCGACGGCGCTGAACATGCCGGCATCGGGCCGAGCGAGCTGTGCCTGGTCGTTGCCGCCCCAACAGTAGAGGTCGACGCCGTTCGTACCGATTGCGCAGACGGATCGATGGCCGACGTCGACGCGCGCGACTTGAGCTCCGAGCGCGACGTCCGTCGGCGTCGGATGGTACCAGGGGTCGCTGACAGGCGGCGAGACTTCCAGGCCGAGCTGGCCCTGCGCGTTCCCTCCCCAGCACTTCACGCCGCCTCCGGCGGTGCGCACGCAGGTCGTGGAGGACGCCGCGCTGATCTGCGTGGCGTCCTCGACGCCGACGACCGCTACCGGAGGGTTGTAGGCGGGGCTCTCGAAGCCCGCGCCAAGCGCGCCCGAGAAATTGGCCCCCCAGCAGCGAACGGTGCCGTCGCTGAGCAGTGCGCAGAAATGGCTCTCGCCGGCCACGAGCTGCGTCGCGCAGGGCGACGTCGTGCACACCACTGTTTCGTCCGAAGCGTCGTAGTCGGGCTTGCTCGGCGGACCGGCATCGGCATCCGCGTCCGCCGTCGAGGAAGGCGCCGGCCCCGAATCCGACGTAGGCGGGCCAGGCGATGCTTCGGGCACATCCCCGGAGTCCGACTCCTCGCCGAACGACGGCCGACGGTCGTCGCCTCCGCACGCGCTGAGCGTCCCGATGCCGGCAGATACGGCAGACGCAACGAGAACGAGCACACGAATACGAATCATGGATCGATGCTCCTCACATCTTCTGCGGCGCGACCTTACGAAGGGCGATGCCGTCTCCGACGACCCAGACGTCGTCCTTGCCCGAGCCCCAGATCGCGTTGAACTTGTTGACCACCGGCATGACGTCGTCGAGCGCGGTGGCCGCGACGTGCCAGTCGGTCCCGTCCCAGTGGCGGAGTCGCCCGAGAGTGCCGGCGACCCAGACGTCATCGTGGCCGCTGCCCCAAACCGCGTTCAGCGCGGCATTGCCGCTCTTGAATCCGTCGTATCGCGTCCACGTAAACGCGGAGTCGGCGGCGGCGCGGACACCCCTGTAGTAGCCCGGAAGGCTCGTCGAAGGGTCGAGCCCGAGGAGGAAGACCTCGTTTCGCGAGACGAACCCGGCTCCGTTGAAGAGCCGGCCCGTCGGCATCTGGGGGGAACCGGTCCAGTCGTAGCCGCCGGCTTCGTTAGGCCGTCCTCGGAGCACCCGCGCGTCGTTGGTCGTCCCGATTTGTCCGCCGAGCCAGACGTCCGCGTCGCTCGTTCCCCATACCTTGGTGAAGCGAGTCGGGAATGCCTCCGCGACCGGATCTACCGTCCAACCGGTGCCCGCATCTTCCGCGTCCGGAGGGCCGGAGTAGTGGAGGACGTACCCAGTGAAAGACGAGGTCGAGCCCTTGTACCCCGTAGCCCAGACATCCGCAGCGCTCCGCCCCCAGATGGAACGGATGGGCGCCGCGACCGGAACCGCTGTCCACACCATCGTCGCCGGGCTCGTTCCCGTCCCGTGAAAGAGCCCGCCGTCGCCCCCGGCCCAGAGATCGGTGGGACTGCTTCCCCATACGGCGTAGAGCGGAGTGCCGGCCGCGTAGCTCTGAGCCCACGCGACGCTGTCCCAGTAGAGGACGTTCCCGGCCGAGCTGACCGTCCACACGACGCCGTTGCCATCGCCCCACACGTCGCGGAGGGATTGCGCGTCCGGCACCTTCGTGTGGCACCATCCTTCGTCGGTGCACGTGCGCGGCGACGACGAATCGCCCGCATCGCCGGCATCGATGTCGGCCGACGCTTCGACGTCTACGCCAGAGTCCTCCGCGCCGATGCCTGGGCCGGCATCCGAGTCAGGGAGAGCTGAGGCATCCGGATCGCCCAGGCCGTCGCCGTTCCCCTCGCTGCACGCGATCGCGACGAACACGAACGACGCGGCGAAGACGCTCGATCGAACGTACGATGCGCCCTTCATCGATCCGCTCCTCCTGCATCGGGCTTGGGCCCGGAATAGTGAAGGACGACCCCGCTGCCGACGGCCCAGACGTCGGACGGGCCCGAGCCCCAGACGCCGTACAGATTCGGCTTCAGCCCCGGTGGGAATGCTCCCGTCGCGGCTCTCCACGTGGTCCCGTCGTAGTGAAGGAGCGTCCCCTCGTCGCCGACGGCCCAGACGTCGGACGGGCCCGAGCCCCAGACCCCGCGAAGGGTGACGGTCGTGGGGGAGTCGATGATGCGAAAGCGACTCGCGCCCGCGGTGAAGTGGCGTATCGTCCCGCGCGCGCCCACGGTCCACACGTCCCCGGGACCACTGCCCCATATCGCGTAAAGCACTTCGCTCGATTGGGTTTCGAACGCGGTCCATACCGGGACGCCGTTGGCGTCGACGACTCCGTTCGTATGTGCTGCGCTCGATCCGCCGTATTTGATCCCTCTCGAACCCGGCCCGACCACCCAGACGTCCTCGGGGCCGCTGCCCCAGATCGCGGTGATGGTGTTGCTCGATGCTGGCACCCAGGCAGCGCCGCCGTCGACGACGCTGCTCCGCCAGCCGCCCCATTGCAAATAGGATCCTTTGCGCGCGAAAGGATCGCCGCCGACCCAGACGTCGTTCGACGACGTTCCCCAGATGGTCCGTACGAATTTCCCGAACGCGCCGACGTCGACGAGGCTGTCCGCGACGCCCATCGCTCGAGACCATTCGGCAGCGCCGTTCGCGAACCCGGTCGTGTGGAAGATCACGCTCGGGGAGCTCACGGCCCAGACGTCGTTCGGGCCGCTACCCCAGACCGCGTAGAGCGACTGATTGGTTCCGACCGACGCCGACGTCCAGGCACTGCCGTCCCAATGGAGCACGCTGCCCGCAGCGCCCACGACCCAGACGTCGTTCGGGCCGCTGCCCCAGACGCTAGACAGTCCGAGCCGTACGTCGTGGTTCGTGTTTACTGGACACCACTCGGCTTCACAGGGCGGCTCGTGCGTCGTGCAGTCCGTCGAGTCGCCGTCGCATCCGCCATCGGTCGCGTCGGCCGCAGCAGCATCGACGATGGGGATCGAGTTGCCGCCTGCGTCGTCCTCTCGCGCCGTGACGTCGTCTTCGTTTCCCGCGCAGCTCGCGGCGGCGGTTCCGAGCGTCGTGAGTCCGAGCATCACGGCCGCGGAGGCTCCGCGACGAGAGAGGGAGCCGTGGACGGTTCTCATTTCGGCACCTCCACTCCGCCATCGCACTCGACCATGAGGCACTTGCCGTCGATGCATGGCTGACCCGCAGCGATATCGCAGCGGTTTCCGCACGCTCCGCAGTTTCCCGTGTTCACCATCAGGTTCGTCTCGCAGCCGTTGCTGAGATCGCTATCGCAATCGGCCCACCCATCCTCGCACTCGTAACCGCAGAATCCCTTCCGGCACGTGGCGAAGCCGTGGGTGCCGGGGATGCCGATGGGGTCCGAGCCAGGGCACACGTTCCCGCAGGCACCGCAATTGTTCGGGTCACTCAATAGGGAGGTGCAGGCAACACCGACCCGGAGGTCGCTGCACAACGTCTCGCCCTCGGCGCACGCGCAGAAAGGCTTGAGCGAATACGGCAGGGCGCAGAGCTGGCCGGCCTCACACGCAACACCGCAGCGGCCGCAATTGTTCGGATCCGAGGCGAGGTTTGTCTCGCAACCGTTCTCGGGTTCTTTGTCGCAATCGGCCCGGAGCGATTTGCATTTAGGCTTTCCGCATTCGCCCGCGACACAGCCGTATTCCATGTTGGATAAAAGCGGTCCAGCGTCGGGCGGCACCTTGCACTTGTTCCCACACGCGCCGCAGTTGTCGTTGTCCCACGGGGTGTCTTTACAGGCCTGCAATCCGCAAGCGCTGCCCCCGCCGGGGCATCCGCAATAGGTCATTCCGTTCGGGCAACCGCACTGCCCGTCGACGCAGGCGTCCGTGCCTTTTGGGCATTTGTTCCCGCACACGCCGCAATTCGCGAGGTCGGACTTGACGTCGACCTCGCAGCCATCATCCACCCGGCCGTTGCAGTCCTTGAAATCGTATCTCTCCGAGGGACTGGCACATTCGCGCTGGCACTTGCCGTCGACGCATTGCGTGGCCATGCGCAGCGTGTCGAAGACTGCAATTCCGGGGCAGACGTTGCCGCACTCGCCGCAGTTGTTCGAGTCGGTGAGGAGGTTGACCCCGCACGTGTAGTCGCCCTTCCCGGTCGTCGTCAGGCACGTCGCGTACGGAAACGGGCACTCGGTGCCGATGCAGGCGAGCACCTTCTCCGGTTCGGAGATCGCCCCGTCCGCATCGGCGTCTGCACCGGCGTCGGGGATGGTGAAGGAGGGCGCCGGCCGCGGGTCGCAGAGCCCCTCGTCACAATCGCTACCGATGAAGAGGTCTCGGTTGCTGCCGCACGCTGCTGTCGCCGCGAGTGGCAACACTACGGCAGTCCAAAGAATGGGCGCCAACGATAGTTTCATTTTCCTGATTCCGTCACGGACTGACCAGCACAACTCGTCTCGACGCGGTGAGTGAGGGGGCTTCTCGGGCGTCCGTCGAGGAACGCCGCGGCTTCACGGGTCGCCTCGGCGCGTCGCCCGAGGCTGCAGAGGACGACGATGCGCTCGGCGGCCCGATCGTTCGCGAGCCAGCCGTTGGGGAACAGGCGTGCATGCTCGTCGAGGAACGCGAGCGCCTTTTCGCCGTCACCGACCTTGAGCGCCTGCCGCGCGTCTCCGAGGAGACGCGTCTCACGCTCGAGCGTTTCGTTCGACGCGGGCGCGGCTACGGTCGTCGACGTCGACATGACGGCGGGCGCCGGTTTCGTATTCTTGGCCGCCGCCTTCGCCGATGTCGCCGGCGAGGCCGCGGCGACCGGGAGATCGTCGACGGAGACCGACGGCGTGGCCGCGGCACTCTCCGGCGCGCGCGCTGGCTCGTTCGGCTCTGCCGAAGCGGGGCGCCGAGCCATCGCGACCGGACCAACGGCCGGTGTCTCCGAAATCGCGTGGAGGACGAGTGCCGTGCCGATCGCGAGGGCCACGCACGATGCGCCGAGGAGGAGCACGTTCTTCCCGCCAGTGCTCCCTGCGGAAGCACCGGCCCGTGGTGACGAAGATTCGGCTGCGTCGGATTCTTGCGCGAACCTGGCTTCGATGTTGGCGAGGAGTCGGTCGGCGTCCGCGTCCGAGAGCTTGTACGCGTCTGCAAGCGGCGCAAAGCGAGACGGCTTGTCCGGATCGATGCTCACTTGTACCTCCAGCCATCGCGCGCACGGCGTCTGGCGATGGCCGCATCGACCTGCTCGCGCGCAAGACGCAGCCGACTCGCGACCGTGTTCACGTTGATGCCCAGAATTTCGGCGATCTCACTCACCGGTTTCTCCTCGACCTCCGCGAGGATGAGGACGGCTCGCCGCTCGGGATCGAGGCCCTCGAGGATCTCTTCGAGGATGCGCACGGTCTCGCTCGTCTCGGCGCACTTGTCCGGAGCTGCCGCGGAGGAGCCGGGCAAGACATCAAGGTTTACGCCGTCCTCCGTGTGCGCCGTTCGTCTTAGATACGAGCGCCGGTGGTGCTGGACGGCACGGTACAGGAGCGAGAAGAGCCAGGAGCGCTCGGCCCCCTGCGGCTTGTACCCATCGGCCAGACGAAGGACCGAGAGGAACGTCTCCTGAACGACGTCATCGGCTTCGGCGGGCGTGAGGCCAAGACGACGAGCCGCGCCCCAAACGTAGGCCACGTGGTTCCGGTAGAGCTCGACGAACTCTTTCGACTTCGGATTGCCTCGCTCGCGAAGAGCCACGGAATCAGTCCCGGACACCGGAACAGCGGGCGTCCCTATCTCGTCGGAGCCCCTTAGGGAAACCCGAGCCAAGAGGACATGCCTACTGCTCCAGGACAAGCCCATCGCGCTACGACTCCCGGCGAGGGCCCCGGCTGATCACGAAAAGTGATCACGGAAAGACGACTTCTGCTCCGAGGCTCAGCCGTGGGGAGACGGTCGGTGGATAGTGGACCCGAACGACCTCCGACGGCGTGGCCACGGCGAGCCTCGGAGCGTCGATCGGGAACAAAAGGTCGCCGCGCGTGAACAGGCCGAGCCATCGGGCAACGCGGGCTTCCATCCGAGCTCCGAGGACGCCCGTCGGCCACATCGCAGACCCGGTCGACGGTGTCTGGATCCCGAAGCCCCGCGCTCGCACGTATGTCGCCTCGATGTTCGCGGACGGTCCGACCGCGAAGACGCCGAACGGCACCATGTATGCGCCGAAGGCGCCGACCTCGACCATGTCGAGCGACGCCCCCGCATCCCCGCCGAAGCGCGCGTTCTGACGCATCGAGAGCGTCTCGAGCGCGCCGACGCGAAATCGACCGATGCGAACTGCGACAGACGCGACGAGCCCAGGGCTCACCTCGGGAAGCGCGCCCCAGGCGACGGAGCCCCCGAGCCCGAACGCCACGTGCGGGGCCAATCGCGAAGCTGGAGCGGACCGAGGCGCGGGCGACTCGCGCGTTGCCTGGTCGACGACTGGTCGCGCCGCGGCCGAAGGGGCCGCGGGAGCATGCAAGGGCGTCTCCATGGCCACTCGCTCCTCGGGTCCGTCCGCGTCCTTCGTCGGATCGATCGCGAGCGCAACGACGACGGCGAATGCTTCGGCGAGCGGTACGCACGAGGCGGCATCGATGGTCCGCGCATCCTCGACGTCGCGCGTGCTCACCGTCATCGTGAGGTGGAAGCGCCCGTCATCCGCCTTTTCGATCTTGCCCCGCGCGAGCGCGGTGTTCGGAACGGTGAGCGGCCCGCTTAGGGCTCGCTCGATGCGACGACGGACGACCGCGGAATCGGGGCAACCCTCCGGCGCTTCCCAGGCGAGTTCGAGAGGGAGAGGTGTCGGCTCTGCGTTTGCAGCTCGAGTCATGCTCGCGAAGGCGCCCATCGCGAGGGCCGGCCAAGCCTTCCTCACGTCGCGAGACTATCGTGCTGGCCCCCTCGAAGCACCCCGAAACCCAGGCGGTGACTCGGCTGAGGTCGATCGTGCTCGAGCTTGCACGAGGACCTCGGCTCGAAACAGCTCGGGCCCTGGAGCGATCTCAGTCACGAACTCCGCCGTCGACCACGGTGGGAGGAGTCGACAGAGACCAGCTGTCTCCGTATCTAGACGACCGGACACTCCGCGCGCAACGAGTCCGTGATGACGCGCGGGCCGATCAGTTCGGAGGCGCTGCCGCTTCGTCGCTTGGGTGCTCGCCGTTCTGCGGGATCGGGGCGTAGCCCTCGCGGCGATAGTAGTAGTAGCGCTGGTAGTAGTACTCGTGGCGGTCGAGGTTCACCGCGTTGAGGACCGCTCCGGCGATCGGCGCGTCGACGTCGCGGAGCGTACGGAGGCCCGAGCGCGAGAGGCCGAACGTCGTCTTGAACGCACGGACGACGAGGAGGACGCCATCGACGAGCGTCGAGAGGATCGCCGAGTCGGTGACCGCGACGATCGGCGGGCTGTCGAGCACGATCCGGTCGAAGTGCTCGCCGAGCTCGTCGAGCAAGTGCTTGAAGCGCTCCGAGGCGACGACGTCCGCCGAGTTCGGCGGGATGGGGCCGCAGGGGATGCAGTAGAGG
>JAEXCN010000102.1 GCA_023402175.1 Pseudomonadota bacterium
CGGAGCTGCTTCGCTTGCTTGTCGAGCACGGAGACCTTGTGGCGAAGGCTTGCGGCCTCCTCGGACGCACCTGCAAGGCGATCGGCCAGCTCGTCGGCGCGCGCCGTCGACGTGGCGCGTGCGACGACCTCGTTTCGGAGCTCCGCGCTGAGCGTCTCGATCCGACGGTCGAGCTCGACCTTCACTGCTTCCGCCGCGCGCGCGCGCTCCGTCGCGGCGGCCGCCTTCTCGAGAGCTGTCTTCAGCGCGTCGTCGGGCTCTTCTCTCGGGATGAGAGACGCCGTCTTCGGTCGCTCGCTCGTCGTCGCGGCAGCGGCGACCTCGATTGCCTCTGCGCGGGGAGGTGCCGGCTGCGATGGCACGGCGTCCCTTTCGCGCACTGTCGGCGAGAGGAGATCGCTCCTTTCGATGCCGACCGGCGGCGTCGGCATCGTGTGCACGTCGCGCTTCGTGCTCGCGGGCGTGCGCTCGGGGCCTTGGGCAGGCTGGCCGAGCGCGAGGAACGGCAGATACACGCCGCGCTGACCGAGGATGTAACCGGCCGTCGAGAACGCTGCGGCTCCGACGAGCGAGGTCAACCAGACTCCGACGATTGCGTCCATCTACTCGTCTCCCAACTGAAGGCTCTCTCCACCTGCATCGCGCGATTCGCTCTCGAGCCATCGCACTTCGACGCGACGGTTCACTGACGACGGCGCATCGAGATCGTCCGAACGAAGCGGGCGCGTTGCTCCGAGGCCCACGGTCTCGATGCGCTCGGGGCTCACGCCGAGCTCGACGAGGCGCGCCTTCACCCAGTTCGCGCGCTCGAGGCTGATCGTGTGGTTGTAGTCGTCGGCGCCACGCGTGTCGCTGTGTCCTTCGAGGACGATCGATACGCCGTGGTCCTCGATCATCGCGGTTGCGAGTGTGCGGATCGCGCTCTGATCCGACGGCTCCGTCGAGGCGCTGTCGAATCGAGCGAGGATCGTCGGTACGCGTGCAGGCGCAGGGATGACGACGCGCATGGCCACGGCGGACGCCCCTGCATCGGAGATGGCCGTAGAGGCAATGACCGGCGCGGCTCCGGCGGCGGCATCTTCGGTCGCTCCGCCGGCGAGCGACGCGGGCGCGAGATACAGGTCGAGCGAGAGCAGGCTCAGAAACCCGACGATCACGCACGCACCGAATAGAGTGCGCTGAGGCCCCACCACGAGCATGCCGCCTCAGAGTAGCGCGACCGAGCGCGAGAAGGCACGATGGCGCGCCATGCGTGCCCGCGAGCTCGCCACCCTCGTCGCCGCTGCCGTGGCGTGTGCCGCGGGCGGCGCGTGCGGGCGTCCTCGCGCGGCGGCCGTCGCGTCCTCGCCTGAGCCGCGGGTGGAGCGTCCGAGCCGCGATGCGCAGGCGTCGATGGCTCCTCTCGTCGATCCAACGCCCGGCGACGGCGATGCTGTCTCTCCGACCGGCTTCGTGCATCGTGACATCAACCATGTCCTCGTCGCGGGACAGAGCCTCGCGGTCGGCGTCTCCGGCGCGCCGGCGCTGAGCCTGACGCAGCCGTTCTCGAACCTCATGTTCAACACGGGCGTCATGGCCGGGGCCGAAGGCCTCGAGCGCTTCGAGCCGCTCGTCGAAGGAGACACGATCCCCGGCTCGAAGGCCGTCGTCGAGACGATGTCGAGCGCGTTCGCCAATCTCGCCGCGGAGCTCGCGCGCGCCGAGGGCGATGCGCACGACATCCTCGTCAGCGTGCACGGCTCGGGAGCAAAGCCTTACTCGCGTCTGAAGAAGGGAACGAAGCCGTACGAGAACGGAAGGGCGCAGGTCGCCGCTGCGCGCGACATCGCCAAGAAGCTCGGCAAGTCGTACGTCGTTCGCGCCGTCCTCGTCGTGCACGGCGAAGCCGATCACGCCGAGAAGAGCACGCGCTATCGCGCAGACCTCGTCGAGTGGCAGTCCGACTACGAGAAGGACGTCGAGGCGCTGACCCGTCAGGCCGAGCCGGTGCCGATGTTCCACACGCAGATCTCGAGCTGGACGCGCATGATGAAGGGCACCGAGACGAGCGCGATCCCCGCCGCACAGCTCGCAGCTCACGTCCAGAGCAACGGCAAGATCGTCCTCGTCGGACCGAAGTACCACCTCGCCTACGCGAAGGACGGCGTGCACCTGACGAGCGAGGGCTACCGCCACATGGGCGAGGACTACGCGAAGGCGTACCGGCGCGTCGTGCTCGAAGGCAAGCGATGGGAGCCGCTCCGCCCGATCGCGATCACCCGCGCCGGCGCGGTGATCACCGTGAAGCTCGCCGTGCCGGCGCCGCCGATCGTGCTCGACACGTCCCTCGTCAGCGATCCCGGCAGCTACGGCTTCGAGTTCACCGACTCGAGCGCATCGTCGCCGTCGATCACGAAGGTGGAGATCACCGGGCCCGAGACGATCGCGATCACGCTCTCGGCGACCCCGACCGGAGGCGATCGGCATCTCCGGTACGCGTTCACAGGTATCCGCGGCGCCCGCTCGGGCCCGCAGACCGGGGCACGGGGCAACCTCCGTGACTCGGACGCGACGTCTTCGCGGTCAGGCCACAGGCTCTACAACTGGTGCGTCCATTTCGACGAGCCGGTGCCCTGAGGGCGTCGGCCGGGACGCGAAGAGCTCGACGGGACGATGTCGATCGACCATCGGCCGTTTCTCCGGACTAGAATGCGCGCCCGATGGGTTTCTGGAGAAGGCGTCTCGCGTGGGGCATGGCCACGCTCGCCGTCCTTCTCGGTGTCGTGCCCGTCCGCGCCGACGTCACCGACGAGGTGATGGTCCTCACGCCCCCGCCGGTGCCGCCTCTCGGGAACCCGTTGCCGGTGCTGAAAACCGGCCCCGATCTCGCGCCGTACCTGAATCACGTCGTGATCGGCGTCGACGTCGTCATCAGCCCCGAAAGCGAGTCGGTCTGGCCGAACGTGAAGATCCCGCCCGTCGGCGTGCTCAAGCCGGGCGACATCCTCACGCACGAGCTCGTCCGTGGGGCGATGCAGGAGGTCCTCGCCACGGGGTCCTTCGCAGACGCGCGTGCCGATCTCGAGCTGGAGGGCGCGGGCGTTCGCGTGACGATCGTCGTGACGCCGCGGAAGGTGATCGACTCCGTTCGTGTCGACCTCCACGGCGCTCCGCTCGACTCCGACGAGCTCCTCAGGGATCTCGATCTCGCGACGGACGGCGAGGTCGTCGCGAGCGATCTGCCCGCGCTCGAGGCACGCCTCGATTCGCTCATCCAGCGTCGTGGATTCCCCGCGCCGCGAGTCGCGATCACGACGCGTGCGACGAACGATCCCCTTCGCGTCGTCGTCGAGGTCAGCGCATCCGTGGGCGCCCCGCGGAAGATCGAACGACGCGTCATCTACACGACCGGCGCTACGAAGGAGGAGATCGACGACGCGGAGCGGTTCTACGCGATGAAGACCGGGATGCGCGCAGACGAGAACCTGCTCGCAGCCGCCGATGCCGCGCTCGAGGCGCGGATACGCGCGCGCCACCACCATCGCGCCGAGGTCTCCCACGACGTCGTCCTCCATCGAGGCATCATCACGCTGCGTGTCCGCGCGGACTTCGGCACGCGGTACGAGACGCGCTACGAGGGGAACGATCACTTCGATCGATCCACGCTCGACGGTGTGCTCGATCTCGAAGAGGAGACCGATCGAACGCCGAACCACCTCGTCCAGAAGCTGACCGACTTCTACGTGAAGCACGGCTTCCTCGACGTGGACATCAAGGTCGAGACGCGCGGTGCCGCGAGCACCGGCCCGGCCAGCCGTGCGCCGTCGCTCGCCTATCTCGTCTTTCACGTGAGGGAAGGGACGCCCGTCCAGGTCGCGGCGCGTTCGTACCCGTGCCTTCGCGAGGAGGACGTGAAGAAGCTCTCCGAGGGAGGTCCGCGATCCGCGCGCGCGATCGGCAGCGAGATCGACAGCTACCTCGAGGAGGAGCTGCCCGGCAGCGACCTCATCGCGCCGCCGAAGCCAGGCAGGCTCGATCGAATGATCTCGCGTCCGCTCGGCGTCACGGGCGGCGCACGGCCCGCGCCGCTCGATCTCGAGCCGCACACCGCATACGTGCCCGAGACGTACGAGCGCGCCGTCCAGCACGTGCAGGAGCTGTATCGCTCGGAGGGCTTCCTCTCGGCGCAGGTCGGACCGGTGCAGGTGATCCGACGTCGTTGCCATCCGCGGTCGCCGCCCGGCGAGTGCACGCCGATGCCGGTCTCCGCGGAGACCTCGGACATCTGCACCTACGACGCGATCGGGCTCCCGCTCCCGGTGCCGCCGCTCGAGCAAGGAGCGACTTGCGTTCCGGATGCGGCGCACGGGATCGAGTGTGAGCCGCGCGTGTGGCTGCGCATCCCGGTCAAGCTCGGACCGCGGACGCAGCTCTGGGACGTGACGTTCGCGGGGGCCGAGGCGCTCTCGCCGTCGCGCCTCGCCGAGGCCGCGGACGTGAAGCTCGGGCAATACGCGAGCACGGTGAAGCTCGAAGAAGCGCGCCGTCGCGTCGTCGATGCATACAAGGAGGAGGGCTACGCGTTCGCCGACGTGAAGTACTCGCTCGAGCAGTCTCCCGATCACACCCGCGCGCGCGTCCGTTTCGCCGTGACCGAGGGCGAGAAGGTCATCGTCCGCAACATCGTCTTCCGCGGGAACGTCTTCACGCGCGACGCCGTCATCCGGAAGCGGGTCGCGCTCGTCGAAGGGGAGCCTTACCGAGCGAGCCTCGTGCGGAAGACCGAAGAGCGCATCGCGACGCTCGGCGCGTTCTCGACGGTGACCGTCGCGCTCGAGAACCCGTACGTTCCGCAGCGGAACAAGACCGTCATCATCACGATGGTCGAACGGCCGCGGCAGTACAGCGAGATCGGCCCCGGCTTCTCGACGGGCGAAGGCTTCCGCCTCCGTGCCGAATACGGCCACAACAATCTGTGGGGCAATGCGGTCCAGCTCACGCTGCGCTTGCAGCTCGCGTACATCCCGACGCCGCTCATCATCGACCCGGTCGCACGCGACAACTATCGCAACCTGAACGACATCGCCCGGCTCGGCGTGCGCGCGACCGCGGGCGTGGTCTTCCCCGAGATCGGCCTCGGCCCGCTGGTGCGCGGGGGCGTCGACACGATCCTCGTCCACGATCTGCAGCGCGACTTCTACCTGACGAAGATCGCCGTCATCCCGAACGTGAACTACCGCCCCGCGAGCGAAGTGCAGCTCACGGGCTTCCAGAGCTTCGAGTTCAACAACAGCCGCATCTTCCAATCCGGAAGCGCGAACGAGTATCTGACGGCGCTGCTCCGTCAGGGGCGGAACATCACCGATCTCGTGCGCCAACTCCTCGTCCCGGACCGCGAGACGTACGCGTTCTCGCAGCGCGTCCTCGCGACCTGGGATCGGCGCGACAACGCGTTCAACGCCTCGCGCGGCACGTACGTCGTCACCGGCATCGAGCACGTCGATGCGTTCCCGACCGACGTGAACATCGAACGCGCACGCCTGCGTGGCAGTCCGCCCCCGCCGGAGAGCCACTTCTTCAAGCTGACGCAGACCTTCGGCGGCTACATCCCGCTGCCGAAGGGCATGCGCATCGCCGCTCTCACGCGCGCCGGCGTGAACCTGCAGCTCACGAACACGTCGCAGACGTATCCCGATCGCCTCTTCTTCATGGGCGGCGTCGACACGATGCGCGGCTGGACGCTCAACAGCTTCATCCCGCAGGACAACGTCGACCGCATCTTCGCGTCGAAGGATCTACCGGACTCGGTGCCGGACCCGAACAACCCCGGTCAGACGATCCCGAACGCGAACAAGTTCACCCCCGCGACGCAGCCGATCCGCGGGGGCAACCTGATGATCAACGAGCGACTCGAGCTCCGGATTCCGCTCCGTGGGCCGTTCGAGACCGTGATCTTCACCGACATCGGCAACCTCTGGATCGATCCGAAGTACCCGTTCATGAAGGGCGCGTTCCCGATGCGCGTCGCCGTCGGCAGCGGCGTTCGCGTGCAGACGCCCGTCGGGCCGCTCGCGGTCGACTACGGCTTCAACGTCACGCGCGAGTCGTACGAGGACATCGGCGCGATCAACTTCGCGATCGGCCTCTTCTGATCGGCGCGTCTTGCTCGGTCGCCGTTTGCGGCCCCGACGACGATGCAGTCCACGCGGATGGTGCGGGATCGACTTCGGCGTCAGGGCCTCGTGACGGCGCGTTCTTACTTGATGGCGGGCGCGCCGGCGAAGTCGACGATCGGGCGCACTTCGAGCGAGACGGGGATCTTGCTCTCGGGGGTCAGGAAGCCTGACGCGATCGTGAGCGCTTCGTCGAGATTCTCGGCTTCGAGGATCGTGTAGCCGCCGAGCTGCTCGCGCGTCTCGGCGAACGGACCGTCCGTCATCAGGCGTTTGCCGTGCTCCATCCGGAGCGTGGTCGCCGTCGACGTCGGGTGGAGCGGGGCGCCTCCGAGGATCTTCCCGCTCGCGAGCATCTTCTGGACGTGCGGCGCACAAAGCGCCATCTGCTCTTTCTGCTCGGCCTCGCTGAGGTTCATCCAGGCCTTCTCGTCGAGATACGTGAGGAGCATGTATTTCATCGTTTGCCTCCGGCCCTGAATCGAACGGCAGAAACCGAAATCGACAGGGGGCCGAAAAAAAGATCAGATGCGATCCGTCATGGTCGAAACGAGCTCTGCCTTGGACCCCGTCCACGGCGCGGTCGACGCACTCTACCGCAACGAGTGGGGCCGCATCGTCGCCACGCTGATCCGCCTCGTGGGCGACTTCGACGTTGCCGAGGAAGCCGCCGCGCAGGCGTTCGAGGCCGCGCTCGACCAGTGGGGCGACTCGGGAGTCCCCGAGCATCCGCGTGCCTGGTTGATCCAGGCCGCGCGGAACCGGGCCATCGATCGCATCCGCCGGCAGCGCAACTTCGAGCAGAAGGTCGAAGAGCTCGCGCTCGTGTCCGAGGCCAGCCTCGGCGCGCCCGACGATCCGGACACGATCCCGGACGATCGGCTCCGTCTGATCTTCACGTGCTGTCACCCGGCGATCGCGCTCGAGGCCCGCGTCGCGCTCACGCTCCGGACGCTCTGCGGTCTCGAGACCGAGGAGATCGCCCGCGCGTTCCTCGTCCCGGTTCCGACGATGGCCCAGCGGCTCGTCCGGGCGAAGCGCAAGATCGCGGACGCGAAGATCCCGTACGTGATCCCGGCGACGAGCGACATCCCCGAGCGCCTCGAGGCCGTCCTCACCGTCATCTATCTCGTCTTCAGCGAGGGGTACGCAGCGACGCGCGGCGACTCGCTCGTGAGGACGGATCTCTGCGCCGACGCGATCCAGCTCGGCCGAATGTTGCGCCAGCTCATGATGCCCGAGCCTCCCGCGGAAGCGACGGGGCTCCTCGCGCTCATGCTGCTCCACGACTCACGGCGCGAGACGCGGCTCGACGATGCCGGCGACATCGTGCTCCTCGAGGATCAGGACCGCACGCGATGGAACCGGCAGCAGATCGACGAGGCGCTCGTGCTCGTCGAGGAGGCGCTCCAGGGCGATGCCGGCGCGTTCACGCTCCAGGCGGCGATCGCGGCGGAGCACTGCCGAGCCGCGAAGAAAGAAGACACGGACTGGCGGCGCATCGTGCGCGCCTACGATTTGCTGCTCGCGCTCGCGCCCTCGCCGGTCGTCTCGCTGAACCGCGCGGTAGCCGTCGCGATGGCGGAAGGTCCCGCTGCGGGCCTTACGCTGATCGACGCGCTCGCGAAGGACGGTGCGCTCGACGAGTATCACCTTCTCCATGCCGCGCGGGCCGATCTCCTCCGCCGCATCGGATCGATCGACGACGCTGCGCGAAGCTACCGTCGCGCGCTCGAGCTCGTCGGGAACGAGAGCGAGCGCCGCTTCCTCGAGCGCAGGCTGCGTGAGCTCGGCGTAGGATGAATAGTGAACAGAGAAGTCCTCTGGTCTCTATCGACTCCTGCCACTATTTTTCGAGACGAGATTCACAGGGAGACAGGGCGACAGGGAGATCAGAGGGAGGCGCTTCGTCTCTTTCTTCACCTGGACCCTCGTCGGGCCCTCACGAAACGCGAACCGCTCGCTTCGCGAGCGCTTCACGTTTCGTTCGGAAAGGAAGATCTCGCTTCCGAGCTGCATCCTCATTCCGCAAACGGCGCGCTCTCCAAGCTTTGTCCCGAGACCGTTGGGAGGAGGAGAGTGGCTGGCGACCGATCCGCAGCTCGCACGCCCGCTCTTGCAAAGGAACGATGAGCGCGTGCGATCTCACGCGGGGCAACTCTCCGTCCGACTCGTGCAGTTGGCAAGGACGCCCGTGCCTGTGCGGAACAAGCTCGCCGGATGAGACGGAGGCTCAAATTTGCGAGCAAAACGCGAAAGCGTTTTGCGAGAGGCGACGAGGGTCCAGGTCGGAATCGAAGCAGAGCCCCTCCCGCTGGGCTCCCTGTCGCCCTGTCACCCTGTAAATCTCTCCTCGAGAAGACATGGGCAGAAGTCGATAGAAACCAGAACGTCGCCCTGTCACGCTGTGAATCTCTCCTCGAGAGAGTCCTCGAAGTTGCCTGTTATCTGGCTCGAGATCCTTCGAAATGACTCGAGGTCCGACAGGCCGCCGCTCAGAACGCCTTGAGGTCCGAGATGAGGCGCTTCGCGATCACGATGCGCTGGATCTGCCCGGTGCCTTCGAAGATGTCGTAGACCTTGATGTCGCGGAACCACTTTTCGAGCAGCTGGTGGTCCTTCGCGATCGAGCCTTCGGCGCCGCAGATCTCGATCGACTCGATGCATGCGCGGATGGCGGCCTGTCCAGCCATCGCCTTCGACATGCTCGCTTCCTTCGCGTTCGGCTCGCCCGCGTCCGCCATCCAGGCGGCGCGCCACGTGAGCGTCCGCGCGGCCTCGAGGCTGCGTCCCACGCGCGCGAGCCGCTCGGCGATCGCCGCATAGCGCGGGATCGGTCGCGAGAGGACATAGTGCTTCTTCACGAAGTCACACGTGTACTCGTAGGCAGCGCGCCCGATCCCGAGCGCCATTGCGCCGACGAGAGGACGCGTGTTGTCGAAGGTCTTCATCGCGGTCATGAAGCCCTCCTTCGAGACGTACCGCTCTTCGCCGCCGAGGAGGTTCTCCTCCGGAACGCGGCAGTCCTCGAGCACGAGCTCGGCGGTCTCGCTCGCGCGGAGGCCCATCTTCTCTTCGATGCGACCGACGGAGAAACCGGGCGTGTCCTTCTCGACGACGAAGGCGCGATGTCCCGCGCGACCGAGTGACGGATCGATCGTCGCGAAGATCACGGTCCACGACGCGCGTGCGCCGTTCGTGATGTAGCACTTGCGCCCGTTCAGGACCCAGTGCCGGCCGTCCTTGCGGCACGTCGTGCGGATGCCGGCGACGTCGCTCCCGGCGGCTGGCTCGGTGAGCCCGTATGCGCCCCAGCGGAGAGGCGTGTCGTCGTCGTAGATGCCTTCGAAGATCGAGAAGAAGCGCTTCTTCTGCTCCGGCGTGCCGCTCGCACGGACGGGCGGACCGCCGAGGCCGGGGCCTGGCAGACAGAGGAGGAGGCCCGGGTCGCCCCACGAGAGCTCCTCGGCCGCGAGGACGCTGAACAGGTTTCCGCCGGCTTTCTTGTTGCGGTCGCTTCGGTCGCTTCGGTCGCTTCGATCGCCGTCGGTCGCGACGTCGAGCGTCGCGCCGTCGCTCGCGTCACCGAGGCCTGCGGTCATCGCGTTCGATCCCATCGACGTCGCGAGACGGGCCATGTTGCGGAGGAACGGCTCGGGGATCCCGCCCTCGCGGTCCCATGCGAGCGCTTGCGGGCGGATGACGTTCTTCGCGAGGCCGCGGATCGCCTCACGCATCTCGATGTGCTTCTTGCTGAAGGAGAACTCGATCGTCATGGTCTCTCTCTCGTGGTCAGACGAACGCGTTCTGCGTCTCGGGCGTCGGGAGGACGAGCGCGGGATCGATCGGAAGACCGAGCGTAACCGCGGCGGCGAGCTGATCGGCCTGCTCGGCGGTCATTCCGCAGAGGGCGAGCTGCTTCGCATCGCGCATCAGCTTCTCGACGGGGTAGTCGCGCATGAAGCCGGCGCCGCCGTGCAGCTGGACGCCGTCGTCACCGCAGCGCATCGCCGCTTCGTGCACGAACGCGACGGCCTGCGCGGTAAGGAGGAGCGCCTCCTTCTCGGGTCCTTCCGAGCGCGCAAGCGCGTCCCATGCGGCGGCCGCACGCCAGACGAGGCCGCGGCTCGCGTCGACGTCCATCGCCCGATCGGCCACCGTGAACGCGACGGCCTGGAAGTGGCCGATCGGCTTGCCGAACGCCTTTCGCGTGTCGACGTACTCGCGCGTGATCTCGAAGGCCGCGCGCGAGAGGCCGACGCCACGCGCGGCGACGAGAAGCGCGTTCTTCGCGAAGAAGCGGACGAGCGACGCCGTGAAGTCCGCGCCTCCGAGGAGACGCGCCGAGTCCGGGACGACCACGCCTCGAAGCTCGATCCCGCCGAAGCTGGCCGCGTCGAGGCCGAGCGTCTTCGCACGCTCGGTCACCGTCAGCCCGGGAGCGCTCCGGTCGACGAGGAACGCGCCGAGACCGTTCCATCCCGCAGCCGCGTCGACCTGCGCGAAGACGACGAAGTGCTCGGCCCGATCGGCATTGAGCACGTACGCCTTCGCGCCGTCGAGGCGCCAGCCGTCTCCGTCCTTCGTCGCGGTGGTCGAGAACCCGGCGCGCTCTGCGTTGGCCTTCTTCTCGCCCCACGCGACCGCGCCGAAGCGGCCGTGTGCACCTTCGGCCGTGAAGGGCGCGAGCGCGCTCCTGGCTTGCTCCTCCGTACCGAGCTCACAGGCCGCGAGCCCGAACGCAGCGGGACCGCCGAGCGCGAACGGCGCAGCCGAGTCGCCCCACGCCACTTCCTCTTCCAGGAGGACGGCGGTCGTGAGACCGAGACCGGCCCCGCCGATCACTTCGGGAAGAGCAGCGAGCCCGAGACCGAGGTCGTGAGCGGTCTTCCTCACGTGCTCGGGCAGCTCGCCCGCCTTCTCGACGTCGCGGATCTTCGGGCGGAGCGCCGTGCGCGCGAACTGCGCAACCGACTCCATCATGAGCTTCTGGTCCTCGGTCGGCTCGAAGCTGATCATGGGTGAACGTTTTACGTGCGAAACATCGGCGTAGCAATCACTCGCGGACATCGTGCTCGGCGTCTGCGACGTGAGTCCGACGGGCAGCTGCGACGTGAGTCGGAAAGCGGCCTTGCTCCATCGCCGGCATGTGTCACACCCGCGAACGTCGGCATGAAGTCCCGTCTCTTCGCTCTGGCTGCTTCGCTCGGCATCGCTTCTCTCGTCGCCTGCTCGCACACGGTCGAAGGCGAAGGCGTCGAGCCGTCGACCACGTCGAGGACATCGCAGCGACTGCCGACGGCAGGCGAGGCGTGTCGCTGCACCAGCCCCGCGGGGCAGATCCCGCCGACCAGCTGCTGCGAGGACGGCCTCATCTGCGGTGACTCCACCGGCATGCCGGGGCAGACGAACTGCGATTCGATGGGCTGCTGGCGGGCAGGGATCTGCGTCGAGTCGCCGTTCGCGAACCCGCCTTCCTCGTCCTCGTCGTCCTCGTCCTCGTCCTCGTCCTCCGGTTCGAGCGGCTTCCCCGAGGCGCCGCCGGACGAGTGCAGTCCGTTCAAGCGCAACAACGACACGTGCCCGCCTGGAAAGGAATGTCACCTCGTCCGGGACCACTGGGGGTGCGTCTGAAAGACCTGAACGGGTGGCGCGGCTTCACGAGTCGCGTTTCCCAGGGTAGAAGACCGACTCCTCTTTCTCGCGGTGTCGTTCGGTTCGAGCGAATCCAAATCCGCGAGAGAGCTGTGAGATCGGCTTGACGGAAGCGCCGTAGGCGCGTACGTTCCCGCCCCCTTCCGCCTCAGGCGGATCCTGACGTGTTTTCGAGAGGCAACAGATGGCAACGCCCGAGGCCGTGAAGGCCGAAAAACCGAGGAACCTGCACCGGAGCTACGTAGCGACCCCGAAGGACGCGGCTGCGAATCGCGCCTGGTGGGTCATCGATGCGACGGACAAGCCGCTCGGTCGCCTCGCGAGCCACGTCGCGTCGGTGCTTCGTGGGAAGCACAAGCCGACGTACACCCCGCACGAGGACGCCGGTGACTTCGTCATCGTCGTCAACGCGGACAAGGTGAAGCTCACGGGCAACAAGCTCGACCAGAAGCTTTACTCGCACCACTCGGGCATCCCGGGCGGGTTCAAGCAGGTCAACTACCGCACCCTGCTCGAGAACAAGCCGACGTTCCCGATCGAGAAGGCCGTGAAGGGCATGCTCCCGAAGAACGTCCTCGGTCGGCAGATGTTCGGCAAGCTCAAGGTCTACGCGACCCCCGACCATCCGCACACGGCGCAGCAGCCCAAGGCCCTCGAGATCAAGTAAGGCAAACGATGAGCACCGCTTCCAATCGCACGTACGCCACCGGCAAGCGCAAGACGGCCATCGCCCGTGTCTGGCTCTCGGCCGGGTCGGGTCAGGTCATCGTCAACGATCGTCCTGCGGACCAGTACTTCGAGCGCGAGACCTCGATCATGGTCATGAAGCAGGCGCTCGAGCTCATCGAAGCCATCGACCAGTTCGACGTGTGGGCGACGGTCCGCGGCGGCGGCCACTCGGCCCAGGCGGAAGCGATGCGTCACGGCATCTCCCGCGCGCTCATCGCGATGGATCCGGAGAAGCGCAGCGTCCTCAAGCGCGCCGGCTTCCTCACGCGCGACGCGCGCAAGAAGGAGCGCAAGAAGTACGGTCAGCCGGGCGCCCGCAAGCGCTTCCAGTACTCCAAGCGCTGATCGTCGACCGTTCGCTCTCCGGAGCGACGTCACACGTTCGAAGGCCGGTCACCTCGCGGTGGGCGGCCTTCGTCGCGTCTGGCGCCGTTCACGAGTCGTCGCCGCACGCCTCGCCCGACGGCAGCTTCCTCGCGCCCTGCGAGGCGCACTTCATCCTCGCCGGCGCCCAGCAGGCGCGGGACGCCCACCCCGCTCGGGATGATGGTCAGGGGAACTGGTGCGTGTTCGAGGTGCGGATGAACTTGTTGTACTGCTTGATCACCTCGTCGCCGGACTTCCACGCGGGCGTGCCGGTGCTGCAGTTCCCGAGCTTGTCCATGTCGATCTTGCCCGACGGCGTCTTCGCCTTCGCGGGCGCGTCCTGGAGGCAGCGCCAGAACTCCTTCGACGCGCGCTTGAGGTCTCCCGCCTCCTTCAGGAACTGGTTGTAGTTCGACTCGCTCATCGGGAACGCGGGGTTGTTCGCATTCGACAGCTCCGCCTTG
Source organism: Pseudomonadota bacterium (assembly GCA_023402175.1). Lineage (GTDB taxonomy): Bacteria > Myxococcota_A > Polyangia > Polyangiales > Polyangiaceae > Labilithrix. The sequence continues at coordinate 13,367 of JAEXCN010000102.1, forward strand.
TGCAGCGACCCGTATCCGGTGAGCTCGTCGAGAGCCTTCTCGAATTCCGTGTACGAGGCCGTGTAGAGGCTGCCGTCGATGTCATCGTCGTCACCGACGGGATCGCCCGCCTCGACGAGCTCGCGTGCGGCGATGAGCACCTTCTTGCGGCCGTATCGGAACTTCTTTCCGTCCTCGCGCTCGATGCGCGCGAGCGTCCGCTGCGCGAGCGGCTTCGTGATGCCGTCGAGCGTGTCGTGCAGGTTCTTGTCGGCGCGCGAGAAACGCTCCCACGCAGCCATGAGCCGCGGGTGCATGGCCTTGCCCTTGGCCCACTTGTCGTCCTTGAACAGCCTCAGCTCGTAGTACGTGTCCATCTCGGTCATCAGCCGATCGATGTCCGACGCCGCGAGCGAAAACTCGCCCCCAGCGGCCTCCAGCTTCGGATCGGACGGTGGCATGACCTTCGATCGCGACACGCCGGTCGCGCAGCTCGCCGCGGATCCCGCCGGCAGCTTGTCGAGATGGGCCGTTGCCTCACGCCCCGTCGGACCACTCCGGGGGACGTACGTCAGGTATCGATGACGTGACTGATGGATCGGCGACGCGAGGGAGTTGAGGCATTTGATGTACTCGTCGAGCTTCTCCTGGATCTGCTCGTCGGCGAGGTCTTGCCCGGTGAGCGCCGAGGCGGCTGTCGTCGGCGCACCGGCATCCTTGCTGGCCTTCTTCTTGAGCAGGTTCTTGCAACCCGCTGACGTCAGGGCAACGCACGCGAGCACTCCCACGGCCAAGGCCTGGCCCCACACCCCCGAGACACTCGTGCCCATAGCACTCCTCCCAGCACCCGCCGCTGCCACGGCCAGGAAGCGCGAGGATAGACCCCTTCTAGAAACGACCGGAAGTGCTAAGACGGGTCACGTGAACACCATCGGCGGTCAGCGCAACTCCGAGGACGGTGGCGCGGTGAAGCGACTTCTCCGAGGTTTGGTCTCGCACAGCTCGTCGCGTCGCGCGGCGGTCTTGGCCGGTGCGCTGTTCCTCGTAGGTGCCGCTGCGACTCCGCGACCGGCGCAGGCCGCGATCGTCGAGCGCGTCGTCGCCGTCGTCGGTGAACGCCCCGTCCTCCTCTCCGAGCTGCGCCAGCGCGCGCGTCCTCATCTCTACCGGATCGTGATGTCGACGCAGAACGCGTCGCAGCAGGCGGCCGCGGAGAGCGAGATGTTCCGCGAGCTGCTCACGCGCATCATCGACGAGCGTCTCGAGGAGCAGGCCGCCGACAAGGCCCACCTCACGGTCACGCCCGAAGAGGTCGACAACGGCATCCGGCAGGTCGCCGCTCAAGCCAGGCTCGACCCGAAGCAGCTCGTCGCGGAGGCGAAGCGGCAGGGGCTTACCGAACAGGACTACCGCGACGAGATCCGGCGGCAGGTCCTCGAGGGCAAGCTGATCCAGCTCCGCGTGCGCGGTCGCGTGCGCGTCACCGAGCAGGACGCGCGCGCTGCGTACAACACCTACGTGAAGGACCTCGCGCAGCAATCGCCCGTCGAGCTGCGCATCCTCGTGCTGTCGATCCCTCCGGGCACGAGCCAGCAGACCGCCGCCGCACGCGTCACCCTTGCCGAGGAGCTCTCACGTCGCGCGAGGTCGGGCGAGGATTTCTGCGAGCTCGTGCTCCAGTACAGTGACGATCCTTCGACGAAGAACACGTGTGGATCGCGTGGGCCGGTGCCGCTCCAGGCGCTCTTCCCCGAGTTGCAGGATGTCGCGCGGACGCAGAAGCCGGGCGAGACCTCCGCGCCGATCGTCTTCAAGGATCCGACGGGGCAGCAGGCCGTGCTCGTCGTGCAGAGCATCGCAAGCCAGGGCAAGGCGCCCCCGTTCGACGAAGTCAAAGAGCAGATGATGGAGCGCGCGTACATCGAAGCGACGGAGCGGCAGCGAAAGCAGTGGCTTCAGGAGCTTCGCCGCGGCGTCTACATCGACGTCCGGCTCTGATGACGAACCGGTTCGGCCGACGCCGGACCGGAAGGCGGCGTGACGCACAGGGGCGGATCGTATCCGACCGATCTCGGGATCGGCGCCTCGACCGCGTTGACAGGTCGATGCACCTCCTTGTTATCTGTCGCTAGCGAGCCTGCTCGCGAGAGCTTCGAAGAGGGGAGACGAGGGGCCAGGCAAGAGGGGGCCGGGCAAAGGGGGCCAGGCAAGAGGGGGC
>JAEXCN010000124.1 GCA_023402175.1 Pseudomonadota bacterium
ATCGAGACCCGTGCACAGACCTTCGTCGCAGAGCTTGCGAGCGGCGAGTGGGCTCACGCAGAGACGCCGTTCTCCACGGAGATGACGACCGCGCTTCCGGCTGCGAAGCTGCAAGAGGCGTGGCAAGCGGTCGAGGGGCAGGACGGCCGCTTCGTTCGAGTGGAAGGCGCCTCCCGTCGCGACGAGGGCGGTCTCCGCATCGTGCACGTCGCATGTGCTTTCGAGCACGGACGAAAGACCGTCCGCGTCGTCTTCGACGCCCACGACCAAGTCGCCGGTCTCTTCATCCGTCCGCCGGACCCGCCGCCGTGGAGCGCACCGTCGTATGCGACGCCCGACGCTTTCGAGGAACGCGAGGTGCGGGTCGGAAAGTCGCCTGCGCTCCCCGGAACGCTCACCATGCCGCGAGGGAGTGGGCCGTTCCCGGCGATCGTCCTCGTGCACGGCTCGGGGCCGCACGATCGCGACGAGAGCGTCGGCGGCGTGAAGCCGTTCAAGGATCTCGCATGGGGCCTGGCGAGCAAGGGCATCGCCGTCCTGCGGTACGTGAAGCGAACGATGCACGCGCCGGCAGGTGTCGTGACGCAGAAGGAGGAGTTCCTCGAGTCCGCGCACGACGCGATCGCGCTCCTGACGAGCACGCCCGGCATCGATCCGAGCCGCGTCTTCTTGCTCGGGCACAGTCAGGGCGGCTATCTCGCGCCGCGCATCGCGGAGGCCAATCCGGGCCTTGCCGGTGTCGTCGTCCTCGCCGGATCGACACGCCCGATCGTCGACTCGCTGATCGATCAGCTCACGTACTTCATGACGCTGAACCCGAACGACGTTTCATTGCGCGCGAAACTCGATGCCTCGAAGGCATTCAAGGTGCAGGTCGAAGCAGCCTCGCTCCGCGCCGACGACGATCTGGTGTTCCCGGTCGGAGGCCGCTTGAAGGGCGCCTATTTCCTCGACGATCGCGGCTACGATCCTCCGAAGGTTGCGCAGAAGCTTCGCTGCCGGATCCTGGTCCTCCACGGCGAGCGCGACTACCAGGTCACGGCAAGGGACTTCGACGGGTGGAAGTCCGCACTGACCGGCCAGCCGCGCGCCGTCCTGAAGACGTACAAGACGCTCAACCACCTGTTCGTGAGCGGCGAGGGCATGCCCGGCCCCGCGGAGTACGAGAAGCCGGGTCACGTCGACGAGCAGGTCGTCACCGACATCGCCGCGTTCGTCGCGGATACATCGACCGCGAAACAGACCCAACCGCGGTGACGTCGGTTACTTCGACGACGAAGTATCCGGCACGAGGTCGAGGCGGCGACGCCAGACGGCGGCGGTGGGGATGCGCTCGAGGATGCCGCCGCCGTAGGTCCGATACAGGTCGAGATCGTCGAGGTGCACGTACCCGATGTGGCAGCCGCAGGTGGCGTTAGGGCACGGGCGCTCGCGGAGGCCCGCGTCGAACGAGCCGTCGTAGAGATTCCCGATCACCTCGTCGACGAAGTGGCAGCGCCGGACGTCACCATCGCCGTCGACGGAGACGACGCTCGCGCCCGCGCGGCAGGAGCGCCCGAGGCTCGGGTGCGCGACGGTGTTGGTTCGGAAGAGCGGATCGATGCGCTCGAACCGCGCCACGTCATCCGGCAGATATCGCTCGGAGCTCTTGGCTGCATTGATCCAGAGGTAGACGTCGTCGGGCAGGTCCTCGCGGAGGCGCTCGATCTCGTCGGCGAACCGCCGGAACCCGACGACGCCGCAGCTCACACGGATGCCGAGCGCACGGAGCGCGCGGACCTTGGCGACGTACTTCGCGCGGTCGGTCCATTCCGGGTGGTACGTCGCCCAGAGCGCGAGGCGCGAGGGGTTCGCGCGCTCGGCCCAGCGGAGATCGCACGACAGGTTCGTCTGGATCGACGCGCGCTCGACGTGTGGCAAGTGCGAGAGGGCGACGAGGGCCTCCTGGTACCAGCGACGGATGAGGCCTTCGCCCCAGGGGGTCACCAGCACGCCGATGCGATCGCCGGTGCGTGCTCCGATCCACGCAACGAAGCGCTCGAGCGCAGCGCGGTCTGCGGCGAGCTCCTCGCGCGAGTCGACCTTCTTCGCGAACGGGCAGTAGACGCAGCCGTAGTTGCAGCTCTCGAGCGGGCCTCGATAGAGGAAGGAGAGCTGCATTGCCGGTCAGCGCTCGGCGAAGGCGCGCATCCGTGCGCGAACGTTGCTCGAGTAGAGCCACGGGCCGATGGTGTCGGAACGTTCGACGCCGAGAGGCGTGAGCCGGATCACGTCGCCCGTGCGTGATGCTGCGCCGGCGACGAGGAGCTCCTCGAGGAACGGAAGATCGTCGAGGACGTCGGCGCCGAAGCGCGCGCGGTACGTCGCGCCGTCGAGCCGGTCCTCGACGAACAACGAGTAGGCCACCCAGCGGCGCCGCTGCTCGTCACCGTCGAGCTCGAACCCCCAGCGCGCGACGTCGAATGCCTCGTCGTCGTCGCGGAGCCAGGAGCCGAGGATCTCGCGCACACCGCGCGCGGAGACGGCCCACTCCGTCGAGTAATGCAGCCGCCGCGTGTACGACCGCGCGCCCGGCCCGAGGCCGACCATGCCGTCGTCCTGGACGCAGTAGACCGGCGCGCTGCTCCCCGCGTCGCCGTTCGTCGGCCGCCGCTGGAACATCCGCATCGAGACCTGTTCGTAACCTTCGCCGACGAGGAGGTCGCGCGCGAAGCGGTACATGGCGAGCCGCTCGTCGTCCCAGTCGCGGGGGCGCCTCGAGAGCGTCGTCACCGGCCTCACGTACAATGGATAGAGGTAGAGCTCCTCGGGGCGCCACTCGAGCGCCGCGCGAAGCGATCGCTCCCAGGTGGCGATCGTCTGGCCCGGAAGACCGTAGATGAGATCGAGGTTGAGCACCGGGAAGCCGGCGCTGCGGATCGCGTCGAGCGCGGCGACGACCTCGCTGCTCTTCTGCGGCCGATGGACGGCGCTGCTCTCCGAGTCGACGAAGCTCTGCACGCCGATGCTCACGCGATCGATCCCACGATCGCGAAGCACCTTCATCCGCGCCGGCGAGCACGTTTCGGGGCTCGTCTCGACGGAGCCCGGGATCCGCGCGACATCGGCGCCCATGACGGACTCGGCGACGTCGAGGACGCGTGCGAGCGCATCGGCGTCGAGGAGCGTGGGCGTGCCGCCGCCGAGAGCAAAACGTGCGAACGTCGCTCCGCCCCCGAGCGCACGTGCAACGCGACGCGCCTGGCGCTCGAGCACCTCGACGTACTGCGTGACGACGTCCCCCGCGGGCTTTGGCGTCGTGAACAGGTTGCAGAACCCGCAGCGCATCTCGCAGAACGGGACGTGGACGTAGAGGAACAGAGCGCTGTTGTCCTCGTCGCGCCACACGTCCTCGAGCCTTCGCACCGGCTCGAGCGGTCCGTAGGCGGTCTTGTGCGGGTACGCGTAGACGTACGCGTCGTAGGGCGTGCCTGCGAGCCGCTCGGCGAGCGTCGGAACGCGCTCCGTCGAGCGAGCCGAGATTGTGGATGCAGCGAGCGTCACGGTCGGAGGAGCATAGGTCGCCTTCACGAGCGGCGCAGCTCTGCGCTGCTAGCGTGACCGGTCGGCTCTGGACCGAGCACGAGCTCGGCGTACGGGACGTTCCACACCGAAGGATGCGCGAGCCGGTGACCGTGATGGTCGCCGTCGCCGTACGCGGTGCCGTGATCGGAGCAGAGGATGCAGAACGTCGGCGCCCGCTCACGCGCGCTCACGAACAGGGGAGGAAGCGAGCGATCGACATACTCGAGCGCTGCCGCGTGCGACTCGATCGTGTCGTCGGTCGCACCGGGAAGATAGAAGCGGTTCGGCTGGTGCAGCGCCGAGACGTTGATGAACAGGAACAGCCGCTTCTCCCTCGGGACGCGCCTCATGATCCGCGTCGCGAGCGCGACCTGGTTCTCGGTCGAGCGCGGATCGGTGACGCCGAGCTCCGGTGACCAGTGGCTCTCGTCGAAGAGGGAAGGGAAGACCGAGCCGAGCGGGTTCTTCTTGTTGAAGAAGCCGACGCCGCCGATGCACGCGGTGTGATAGCCGCGCGCGCGGAGACCACCGACGATGTCGCTCTCGTCGAGCACGCACGTCCGGCTCGCGGTCGTCGTGCTCCCGTCGAAGCGAAGCGCGAAGAGCCGTTCGTGCCTCCCGGGCTCTGCCGGCGTAGGAAGGAAGCCGGCGAAGAACGCCGCGTGCGCCGCATACGTGAAGCTGCCCGGCGTGTGCCGGAGCTCCCACCGCCCACCCGGCAGGATCTTCGCGAGATTTGGCGTCCGCCCCGCCGCACAGAGCTCGCGCGCCACGTCGTAGCGGAGCGTGTCGAACGTCACGAACAGGATGTCGTGCGTCCCGACGATCTGATTCATGTCGAACATTCACGCGCCCATCTAGATTCGGCTCGACGTCGCACGAGTCCCACCGTGGTCCGTTTCGCTTCGACGTCGAGAGGGATCCTAGCCTGGTCAGGGGCGTTTCGATGTCGGAGGATCACGCGTCGCGGTGGCGGGGTGAAGACGGGGCGCGGAGGGCGGCGGTCCAGCCGGCATCGAGGTCGACGACGTCCGACGGGTAGGCGGCGAGGAGGCGGCGCGCTTCGTCGAGATCGTAGAAGCGGGCTTCGCCACCGTCGGGCACGCGCACGCGGACGTGCTCGACGTCTCGCAACAGCGGAAGGAGCGCGCTCATGAAGTACATGTGAGCGCACACGAGCTCGAGCCGCAGGCCGGTGTTCCCGCGCCGGGCGACGATGCGATTTTCGTCGATGGTCGAGAAGTCGATCTCGACGATCGGGACGTGGGCGAGCGTGGTCTGCGCTGCGATGAGCCAGCTCGCGAGCGGCGCCAGCTCGTTGTACCAGCGCACTGGCGCCGCGGCGATCCGCTCGATCGGCCGCTCGCTCGCGAACGAGGCAGCGAGCGCGAGCAGCTTGTCGACGTTCCCCTGCGTCACGCCGGCCGTCACGCGCGCGAGCGCCGGTAGGCTACGCGACGAGGCGATCGCGGCGAACGCCTTCTTGTCGGGCATGAACGCGAGGTCGAGGTGCTCGATCGGCCACGGCTCGGGACGCTCGCAGACGTCCTTCAGCATGCCCTTCGACACGACGGTGAGATCGCGGAGCGAGCGCATTGCCGGCGAGAAGAGGAAGCGCCGGTAATGCGCCTCGTTCGCCTTGCCTTTGCGCACCGTACGGACCGTCGCGAGCCGAGGATCGAGCGCCGCGCTCTCCCAGACCTTCGGGTCCGCCGCTGCGTTCTGGACGAGCTCGATCTCGTCGAGGAAGCCTCGGCGGAAGACGCGCTTCTTCGTCACGAGGGCGACGTCGTCGAGCCACGTCCTCTCGTGCTCGCGGAGGAGCGCGCGGATCGCCTTCTCGTCGCTCGCCGTCGCAGCGCCTCGTGACATCTTCAGCTGGAGCATGACGAGCTCGCCACGAGGGTCTTGTCGTTCGAGCCAGAAGTCGGCGAGCACCTCGCGCGGATCGTCGTCCTCCGGGCTCGCGACGACGAGCTCGAGGAGCGCGGCCTCGTCCTCGTGCGTTGCGTGGGCGCGCGGCTCGGGCCTCCCGGTGCCGACGCGGCCGCCGAGCCGCTCGATGATTCGCTCGCAGCGTTCACGCTCCTCCGGTTCGAGCGCGCGCTGCCGCCGCTGCGCATCCTCGAGGGCGCCGATGACCGCGGGCAGCGCCGCCGACAGATGACGGCGGGTCAGCTGACGAGAAGCGGTCGGCGTCTCGAGCAGATCGCGCATCGCGGGGAGGAGTCGTTCGTCCGCGGTGCGCTCGATGAGGCGGAGCGCCGGGTCGTACGCCGCGGCCGTGTCCACGAGGTAATAGCTGCTCCACGGAGCCCGGCGAACGACGTCGAAGAGCGCGGCCGCGATCCTCGGATCGTCCGGGAGCGCGGCGAGCGCCTCGAGCCGCTCGAACCAAGCCGCGAATCTCCTCGGCGCCGACCCTTCTTCCCAGAAGTACTCGTGCGGCATCGGGATCGACCGCGTGAGCCCGCCGAGCAGCGCGCCGATGCGTCCGGCCGGCGCGTCTTTCGCGCGCGCGACCCAGGCGGCCTGGAATGCCGTCGCGCCGTTCGCGGTGACCGGATCGCCTGCGGTCTTCGCGCCGAGGACATCGACGAGATCGGCGATGACCGCGTGCCTCCGCGCGCGCCACGCCCCGAGCGCACGCTCGAGCGCCCGGCCGAGGTCGCCGGCGTCGACGGCGGCTTCGATCTCGTCCCACGTCATGCCGTGCATGATGCACCGAGTCGCGGGATGCGTCCCGTCGCGCTGCGAGCCAGGATCTCTGTTGGGCGCGAAGCGCTCGTACCCGAGCGCGTCCAGCGGGGAGCTCGTACCCGAGCGCGTCCAGCGGCGCGTTCGTACGCGAGCGCGTCCATTCCAGGAACGCCGGCCGTGATCGGCGGAGCGTGCCGGACCTCTTCCGCGGGCGCGTGAACTGGTGATGCGCCGACGAGAGCGTGCTATTGTGCGCGCCCAATGGCCGCTTCCCAAGCCACGATCACGGTGGGTTGTGCGGGATTTCCCGTGCCTGCGACGCGGTACTTCAAAGAGTTCCTGTTCGTCGAGATCCAGGAGACGCATCACGCGCTTCCTGGAATGGGGACGATCCGTCGCTGGCGCCGCGAAGCTCCGCAGGGCTTCAGCTTCGCCATGCTCGCACCTCGGGAGATCGGCCAGGAGGGCTTCCGCGAGGGCAAGGTCGTCGAGACCGCGCTGAGCACGCTCCTCGAGGTCGGCAAAGAGCTCGACTCGAGCACGGCCATCTTCGTCTCGCCGCCGGAGCTCGTCCAGAACCGCGCCAACAAGGCCGCGGTGAAGGAGTTCCTCCAGAACGTCCGAACGAAGTTCGATCGCGTCGTCTGGGAGGCGCCGACGACGTGGGACGCGGACGACGCCGCCGCGCTCGCGATCGACGTCAAGGTGATCCCGGCCCGCGATCCGCTCGCGCACGGCAAGCTCGACACTCCGGTCGCGTACTATCGTCTTCCCGGCCCGGCGGGGCACAAGAGCCGCTACGAAGATCCGGCCATCGAGAAGCTCGCCGCGATCGCGAAGGACGCGAAGCACAAGGACGCGACGTACGTGTTCACGAACGTCGACATGTTCGCCGACGCGAAGCGCTTCAAGAAGGCGATGAAGCTTCCCTGAGAGGAAGCTTCTCGCATTCGTGAGGCCGAAAAGAACGACGGCGGCCCTGGAATCTCCAGGACCGCCGACGGAGCGTCACGACGGACGTTCGAAGCGCGCGATGGTCAGAGGCACTCGGCGTTGCAGCTCTGCTCCTGACACGTGAGGATCGACGCGAACGCATCCTTGACGCCGGGCGCCGCGAGATCGTCGACGCACCCCTTGCTGCAGTCCTTCTCGGTGTCGGGGTCCTTCGCGCAGTCATCGAGGCACTGCTTCAGACCGTCGCAGTCGACCTTACCGCCGGCTTCGTCGCCGGGGAGGGCGTAGCAGTTCTTCATCTCGAGGCAGCACTTCTGCTCGAGGCACGTCTGGCACGCGGCGGGCTCGACCTTGCTCGTCTGCGTCGGGAGCTCGCACGTCTGCGGAGTGTCCGTGCCCGTATCGGCCTTGTCGCTCCCGGCGTCCTTGTCCTTGTTGTCGTTGTTGTGCGTGCCACCGTCGGTGTCGTCGACGGTACCGCTGCCCGTGCTGACGCTACATCCCATGATCGCTGCCGCTCCGAGCGCCGCAGCGGCGAGGAACGAAAGGGCGGATTTCTTGGCGCTCGAATTCATCACATGTCCTCCATAAGGCCTGTCTCGCGTGGGTTGGACGAGGCGAGGGGGCTGCCTCTTCAATGCGGGGCCCGGCCGCGTGGCGCCCAGGGTACGACCTCTCCAGAAGGCGGGACAAGCTAGCGACTCCGCAAAGATCGCGCCTCGAAGCGCGGCCGATTGCGCGGCCGATAAGCCCGCGCATCCTGCGGTCGCGCTTCGCGTGGGGTCTGACACGCCGATCCTGGCCCCGTGGCCACGGTTCACAGTACGGGCGCGCGTCGTCGGCGTTCGGGTGCGACGCTGTCAGGCGTTCTTCGACGGACGACGGCGGAATGCGGCGACCGCCATGCCGAGCGTGAGGAGGTACCACGGACCGTCGCCGATCGCCTCGTAGACCGTGCCGCCCGAGAGCCACCGGATGATCCCGTCGCGCGCCTCCGCCGTGAACGGCGTCGAGAGAGTCCCTTCGACGATCGCTCCGTTCGGATCGACGATCGCCGACACGCCGCTGTTCGTGCTCCGGACGAGGAAGCGGCGATGCTCGATCGCGCGGAACTTCGCGAGCGCGAGGTGCTGCCACGGCTCGGTCGTGTCGCCGAACCAGGCGTCGTTCGTCATGTTGACGAGCAGCTCGGGCTCCGCGTGCGAGACCGCGCGGTTCGTGAACCCGGGCAGGATGTCCTCGTAGCAGATGAGCGCAGTGACCTTGTGCGTCGTGCCCTTGATGTCGACGGTGAGCGGCTCGAGCGAGGTACCCGGAGAGAAGCGCCCGCTGTGCGGCGACCACTTGTAGAGGACCGGGAAGGTGTCGCCGAACGGCAGGTACTCGCCGAACGCGAGGAGGAACTGCTTGTCGTAACGCCCGCGGACCTCGCCCTTGATGTCGGTCGAGATTGCCGTGTTGAACCAGCGCTCGCGATCGGGATCGACGCGATAGAGGACGGCGCCGAAGATCGTCGGGACGCCGAGGCTCGCCGCGAACCGGTCGCGGTAGATGTGGCTCTTCATCGCGAGGTCCTCGCGCGTCGCCGTGGTCGCGCTGGTCTCGCTCCACACGACGAGATCGACGCCCTTCTCGCGGAGCTCGCTGGTCAGCTGCTTGTGGCGCCGGAGACCCTCGCCCGGGTTCTCGCGCTTCGCCATCAGCCCCATGTTGCCCTGCACGAAGCCGACACGTGCTTGCTCGGCCTTCTCGACGCGCGCGTTCGTCATCGAGATCCGGACCGCGCCGTAGAGCAGCGCAACGACGAGAGCGATGACGCCGGTGCCGACGACGCGCCGGTCGATGGCGAGCGCGAAGCGCTCCTCGCTCGAGGGGCCGGCGACGGTGCGCGACCCGAGCTCGCGCGACGCGGCGAGCTTCGCGCGGATGGGCTCGGCGATCGCGAGGTTCACCGCGACGAGCACGAGGCCGACGAGGATCGGTCCGCCGATGTCCGCGAGCTGCATGAGCACGGGCGTCTTGTGGACCGTCGCGGCGTAGTACCAGGGGAAGAGGAGCGGGTAAGCGAGCTCGCTCACGGCGAACGCGCCGGCAAAGACGAGCGGAGCCGGCCAACCGCGGACGGTCGCGCGCCCGTAGAGCCATCCCATCAGCGCGAGGCGGCCGCCTTGGTACGCGCAGATGATGAGCGTGAAGAGCAGACACAGCGGCGTGGGAAAGCCGCTGAACGTCTTCAGCATGCCGACGAGCCAGTAGAAGCCGCCGACGTTCATCGCGAGCCCGGTCAGGAACCCGAGCCACGTCGCGCGTTTCGCGGGCTGTCCGATGAGTGAGAGGTACAGCGGGACGAGGGCGACGAACGTGAGCGGCCAGATGTCGACGCCGGCGAACGCGACGAAGTAAAGGAGGCCGGAGAGGATCGCGCCGAGCTCGGCGAGTCGCCCACGGACGAGCGGAGCGCCTCCTCCCGGTGCTTCCTTCGAGGCTTTCTTGTTCGAGCTGTCCTTCTCGCTCGAGACTGCTTCGCTTTCGAGTTCGGCCACCACCATGCTCGCCCCTCGCACAGCGCGCTTATTCGGTGCGCTGGATGATGTGGAAGCCGAACGGCGTCTCGACGATGTCCGAGATCTGTCCGACCTCGAGCTTGAACGCTGCTGCCTCGAACGCCGGGACCATCTGTCCGCGGCCGAAGCGGCCGAGCGAGCCGCCGCGGCCTCCGGCGCCGGGCTCGTCGGAGAACTCGATCGCGAGCCTCGCGAAGTCTTCCTTGTTGCGGGCGCGGCGGAGTACTTCTTGCGCGACGGAGAGCGCCTGCTCGCGCGAGCGTACGACCGATGGCGCCGCGCGATCCGATCCCATCCACTGGATGAGCACGTGCCGCGCGCCGATCTTCGTCGGCGCGTCGCGCTTCGCTCCGGTCTCGGTGGAAGAAGCGCCTTCAGTCGCAGCGCCTGCGGTCGCAGCGCCACCGGTCGCGGCCCCTGCGGGAGGCGCGGCCGGAGAGGACGCCCCGGACGCTACGGTCGCCGTGTTGCCCGGCGTGGGATGCATCGGCGCAGGTCCCGACGCGGTGACGTCGCCCGTGCGCGGCTCGGTGGCCTGGATCGCGACGTTCGCCGAATCGGCCGAGCGTGTTCCGTTCACGCGCGCCGTCGCGCCCGGAGGAGCTCCGCCGCATGCCCCGAGCGCCGTGGCGAGGGCAACGATGACGAGACCAGAGGAAGAGCGGCTGCGAATCACGTGTGTCGGATCACTTCTTCGGAGCGGGGGCCTTGCCGGCGGCATCAGTCTTCACGACCTGAACGAGCTCGACCTCGAACACCAGGGTCGAGTTCGGCGGGATCTTCGGGCCTGCACCGCGCGCGCCATAGCCGAGGTGCGGCGGGATCGTGAGCTTGCGCTTGCCGCCTTCCTTCATGCCGGCGACGCCGTCGTCCCAGCCCTTGATGACGCGGCCCTTGCCGAGCTCGAACGTGAAGGGCTCGGTCCCGTGCTTCTTCGACGCGTCGAACTCGTCACCGTTCGTGAGCGTGCCGACGTAGTGGACCTTCACGGTGTCGCCGGCCTTCGCCTCGGCGCCCTTGCCGACGACGATGTCCTTGATCTCGAGCTTCGCGTTCGGGTCCGGCGGCGGCTGAGCGGGCGTCGGGGTCGGGGTCGGGGCAGCGCTCGGCTGCTGAGCAGGCTTCTGGTCGGCGCCGGTCGTCGTCGGCGTCTCGCCCTGGATGGGCTCGGGCTTCGGCGGCTCGGTCAGCTTCGAGCACGCGGAGAGGGCGACGACGGCAGAGAGACCGATCCCAAGGACGATATGGCGGCGCATTCGAGAGCCGGACCCTAGCTTTTCACGTTCAAAAAGCAAAGCCCCTGCCTTTCAAGAGGTTTCGCCTGTCCCTTCGGAATCCTTCACGTATCATCGCCGGCTGAAGGCCCTTCCCTGACGGAAGAGCTCTTCGTCTGAAGGCTTTGCGAGCGTAGGCAGTCAAGTGGCGCGCGTGCTGCACATCGAGGACGATCCGCGTAACCGGCTGCTCGTCCGCAAGCTTCTCTCCGGCGACGGTCACGAGGTCATCGACGCGGCCGACGGTCTCGAAGGCGTTCGCCTCGCGATCGCGCAGCGACCCGACATCGTTCTCGTCGACCTGAATATTCCCGGCCTCGACGGATTCGAGGTCACCCTTCGCCTGCGGACCGAGGCGTCGCTGAACGGCGTACCCATCGTCGCGATCACCGCCGAAGGCGATCGCGACACGAGCTTCGCCGTCGGCTGCGATGGCTTCCTCCAGAAGCCGATCGACGCGCGCAATTTCGCGAAGCAGGTCGCGAGCTACATCGGCGGCCGGCGCGAGCGGATGATGTCGACGCCCGACGTCCAGGGCGAGCGCCTCCGTATCCAGTCGGGCCGCATCGTCGCGCACCTCGAGGAGAAGGTCGCGGAGCTGTCGTCCGCGAACGAGCGCCTCCGCGAGATGGAGAAGCTCCGCACCGAGTTCTACCGCAACATCTCGCACGAGCTCGCGACGCCGCTCACGCCGATCGTCGGCTACCTCCGCATGCTGATGGACGAGGAGCTCGGCGAGACGAGCAAGGCGCAGCGCAAGGCGCTCCGCGCGATGGATGACTGCATCCGTCGGCTCCGGTCGGTGATGGACAACCTCATCGACGTGACCGGTCTCGAGACCGGCAAGATGCGCTTCTTCCACAAGGACTACGACTTCCTCGACACGGTCCGCCGCGCCATCGCGTGGCACGCGGACGCGTTCGCCGAGCGCAAGCTCACGATGCTCGAGGAGTTCCCGCGCGGGCCGCTACCGGGTTACGGCGACAGCGATCGCCTCGGCCGCGCGATGAGCCAGCTGCTCGACAACGCCGCGAAGTTCACGCCGGAAGGCGGCATCGTCGGCGTGATGGTGCGCCCGCACGAAGCCGCCTACG
>JAEXCN010000139.1 GCA_023402175.1 Pseudomonadota bacterium
GCCCCCGTCCCACTCGACGCCGCCGCCGCGACCGGAGCGGTCGCCGCGGTCGCCGCCGCGATCCCGAGCAGGCTCGCGCGGAGCGAGTCCGATGCGCGCTCCTCGCGCCCCGCTTTCACGAGGGCGCTGCGAAGGCGCGCGCGACGATCAATCTCCATCTCGCGGCTCATGAGGGGCTCCGAAACGAACGACGAGCCTGCAGTCGCACGAGACACTCGTCGAAGACATGCCGCGCACGCGCGAGGCGCGAGGCGACGGTACCTGTGGGGATGTCGAGGCAGGCGGCGACTTCGGGCGCGCTCATCTCCTCGAGCTCGGAGAGGACGAAGACGTCGCGGAGCGTGTCCGGCATTGCGGCGAGCACCTCGTCGAGCAGCGCACGGGCGCGCTGCTGGTCGATCGCGTCGTCGAGGGAGACGGAAGCAGAGGACAGAGGAGCGTCGTATTCGTCGAGCTCCTCCGAGAGCTCCGTTTCTCCACGTCGCGCGAACCTCCGCTTGAGGTCGGCCGCGACGTTCATCGCGGTCGCGTACAGGAATGCGCGCTCTCTGCCGCTCGCGATGTGGCCGAGCTTGCGCGCGGCGACGAGGAAGACCTGCTGCGCGCCGTCCTCGGCGGTGCCCACGTCGAGGCCGGCTCGGCGAAGGCAGCGGAAGACGAAGTCGGTGTTCTCGACGACGAGCGTCGAGAGATCGAGCGCGGTCGGCTCGACGTCGCGCATCCCGGCGCCTTTCGCGATCGTCGACGATGCCGGCGCGATCGTCTCGAGGCGCTGTGCAATCGTTCGCACGCGCCCCATCGTCGGCACCTTCATCGACCGATCACCAAATCGACGCGCGTCCGAGAAATGGGTGCGCACCGCGCGTACACAGCGGTCGACTCCACGTCATTTCGACGACGACGAGGTTACGCGTCCGGTCCGAGAGCGTGACGAACACGTCGCGGCGGAGCTTCGCGCGTGACGGTCCTGTTCGATCTCTCGGCGTCGATGACTCGCAATGGCGAGCTCAGGCGCCCGAGCATCGAAAGCTTCCGTGCTCGCGCGTACGCCCTAGAACCAGATCACGACGCCCGCGCGTACGGATCGTTTCAGATGCTGTCGATCAGTTGCCGACGGCCGGGTTCAGGACGATGACCTTCACGTCGAGCGTGACGGTGTCCTGGCCACGGACGACGGCGACCTTCACGACGTCGTCCGGCTTGTGCGCGTCGAGCGTCGAATAGAGATCGTCGAACGTCTCGATGCGCTTGTCGTCCACGCCCACGATGATGTCGCCGAGGGTAATGCCGCGCCCGGTCTGGGTGACGCCGCGCATGCCCGCCTTCGCCGCGGGGCTGTCGAGCGGAACGGCGAGCACGATGACGCCGCGGACGCCGAGCCGGCGCTCGAGCTTCTGCATCGGGTCGATGCCGATACCGAGGCCGAGCTGCTCGGCGCGTCCCGTCTTGATGATCTGCGGCACGATCCGTTGGATGGTCGCGATCGGGACGGCGAAGCCGATGCCGGCCGAGGAGCCCGTCTTCGAGAAGATCATCGTGTTCATCCCGATGAGCTGCCCGGTCGAGTCGAGCAGCGGGCCGCCCGAGTTGCCCGGGTTGATGGCTGCGTCGGTCTGGATCATGTCCCGGATCGTGACGCCGCCCGCGCCCTGCACCTGGCGGCCGAGCGCGCTGATGACCCCGGTCGTGAGCGTGTGATCGAGGCCGAACGGGTTTCCGATCGCGATCGCCTTCTGCCCGACCTCGAGCTGCATCGTCTTCGCGACCTTGATCGGCACGAGCAGCTTCGCGGGCGCGTCCACCTTCAGGACGGCGATGTCCTTGCGCGGCTCGAGCCCGACGACCTTCGCCTCGAACTGCTGCTGGTCGTGGAACGTCACCGTCAGCGAACGGGCGCCCTCGACGACGTGATAGTTCGTCACGACGTGCCCGGTGTCGTCCCAGACGAACCCCGAGCCCGATCCCGCAGGCACCTCCTGCGCGACGCCGGCGAAGTAGTCGACCATCACGCGCGTCTGCGTGACGAAGACCGTGGACGGGGCGCACGACTTGAAGACGCCTATCGTGTTGCGTTCGTCTTCGATCCGCGCCGTCGGAGAGAGCGGCGGTACGGGCGCAGGCGTCGCGCTCGCTTGACCTGGCGTCGCCATCGCGTCGGGCGTGGGCTTCGTCTTGCGGCAAGCGACGAGAGCTGGGAGGAGCAGCACGAGGGCGATCGATCGACGTGAAGCGAGACGCATGGGGCCGAGGAATGTACCAAATGTCGGCGCGCACGTGCCCCCGCGCGCATGCCGCATCTCGGCGGGGCTTGCTCGTCGCGAGCGGACGATGAGCTCGCGCGAGCCGCTCAGGTCTTGCGCGGCCGCGGAACGGCGTATTCGTCGAGGCGGCGGAGAAGCGTGCGGCGCGAGATGCCGAGCATCTCGGCGGCCTGCGTCTGATTCCCTCCGCACTGTGCGAGGACCGCAAGAATGCGCTCGCGCTCGAGCGCGTCGACCTCCGCCGGGAGCGACGAGCCGAACGCGACCGTGCTTGCGCCCGGAGGTTGCGCCGGGAACGGCGGCTGCGAGGGAAACGGCGGCGGTTGCGACGGGTAAGGCGGCTGCGCCATGAACGGCGGCTGCGACGGATGCGGGTGCCCCGGCGGCTGCGAGGGCGCGTGATACGCCGGTGGCTGCGACGGAGATCGTTGCCCCGGCGCGACGGGATACGGAGGCTGCGAAGGACGATGAGGCTGCGGCGGCGCGAATGCCGTCGCCGCGAACGCCGCCTGGCCGAAATGCGGATCGTGCGGCATGGCTGCGGCGAATGCCGGCGGCGGACGCGACGAGCGATCGCCGAGGCCGAGATGCTCCGGTGCGATTGCGACCGTCTTGCAGAAGACGACGGCGCGCTCGATGACGTTCCGCAGCTCGCGCACGTTGCCCGGCCACGGATACGTCTTCAGGACCGCCATCGCCGCGTCGGAGATCGGCAGCGTCGGTCGCTTCGACTCGCGGCAGAAGCGGGTGATGAACTCGTTCGCGAGACGCGGGATCTCCTCCACGCGCTCACGGAGCGGCGGGATCGCGAGACTGACGCCGTTGAGCCGGTAGTACAGGTCCTGACGGAACATCCCGCGCGCGACCATCTCCTCGAGGTCACGATGCGTCGCGGCCACGAAGCGAACGTCGACCGACTTCGGCCGGAGGCTTCCGAGCCGCAGGACCTCTCGGCTCTCGACGACGCGTAGGAGCTTCGCCTGCGTCGCCGGCGGGAGCTCGCCGACCTCGTCGAGGAACAGCGTTCCGCCGTCGGCGGCCTCGATGAGGCCAGGCTTGGTGGCAGTCGCCCCGGTGAAGGCGCCGCGCTCGTAGCCAAAGAGCTCGCCTTCGAGCAGCTGCTCGGGGAGCGCCGCGCAATTGAGCTTCACGAGCGGCTTCGGCGCGCGCGGAGACCTCCGGTGGATCTCCTCGGCGACGACCTCTTTCCCTGCTCCGGTCTCGCCGCGGACGATCACGGTGATGTTGCTCTGCGCGACGTTGTCGACGAGGCGATAGAGGTGCTGCATCGCCGGCGACACCTCGGGCCGTGGCGGCGCTGCCGAGAGCCCGCGCGATCCGGTCACCGTGTCCGGGCCCTCGACCTGGAGGACCACCATCGTCTCGCCGAGCTCCGCGATCGTCGCGATGCCGAGCGGCACGGGCGTGTTCGGCGCGATCTTGCGACCGCCGATGCTCGTTCCGTTGAAGCTGCCGTGGTCGATGATGGCGGGCTGCTCGCCGAGCACGATCGTCGCGTGCTTTCGCGAGACCGTGACGTGGTCGATCCGAACGTGCGCGTCCTCCCCTCGCCCGATGACGAGCTCACCCGCGCGCGGAACGGGATGCGAGCTCACCTGTCCTCCGCAGAAGACGATGAGGCGCAGCCCGGCCGATGGATCGAGGGCCCGCGGAGCGACCGAGCGCGTACGGTCTTCCGACATCTACACCCACGCTATCGCGGCCGTTGCCGCTCCGTCCACCGCTGAGTCGGCAGCCCGCGCCCGCGCGCTAGAGTGGGGATTCGGTGTACTCAGTGAGATCGAGACAAGAGGGCGTGCTCGAGGACTGCATCCGCTGCGGAGCCTGCTGCTTCTCCGAGTCCCCGCGGCACGCGCGCGTGTCCGGCGACGACTACGAGCGCCTCGGCGACGATGCGCCGCGACTCGTCACGTGGCTCGGGAACCAGGCCTCCATGCGGATCGAGCACGATGGCGCGAACGAGCCGATCGGCCGCTGCGCAGCGCTCGTCCTTCACCCCGAGTCGGGCGAATATCTCTGCTCCGTCTACGAGCGCCGACCCGAGGTGTGCCGCGCGCTCGAACGGGGCTCACCTGCATGCGCCGGCGAGCGCGCGACGAAGGGCGAGCGCCCGAAGCGAGCGCTCACCCTACTGGCAACGACCTGAGGACCGAAGACCGCCCTCACTCCGCCTGCATGAACGGGTAGCCGACGGCGGTCGGCGGAACGAGCGTCTCCTTGATCACGCGCGGGCTCGCCCAGCGAAGGAGGTTGTACGCGCTGCCGGCCTTGTCGTTCGTGCCCGACGCGCGCGCGCCGCCGAACGGCTGCTGCCCGACGACCGCGCCGGTCGGCTTGTCGTTGATGTAGAAGTTGCCGGCGGCCTGGCGGAGGCGCGTCGCCGCCTTCGCGACGGCAGCACGATCGCGTGCGAACACCGCGCCGGTCAGGCCGTACGGGCTCGTGCGGTCGACGAGATCGAGCGCAGCGTCGATCTTGTCCTCGGAGCCGTCGTCGTAGACGTTCACCGCGAGGACGGGGCCGAAGAGCTCCTCGGCGAAGATCGGGTGCGCGCCGTCTTCGATCTCGACGAGCGTCGGGCCGCAGAACCAGCCCTTCTCGCGCGACCAGCCGTCACCCGCGAGGATCTTAGCCTTCGGATCGCTCCCGAGCCGCTCGCGCCAGCCGTTCAGGCGCGTCCATGCGCGCTCGTTGATGACGGCGCCCATGAAGTTCCGGAAGTCGGTGACGTCGCCCATCTTGATGGCCTTGATGTGGTCGACCATGAGATCGCGGACCTTCGGCCAGATCGACTTCGGGATGTAGGCGCGCGAGGCGGCGGAGCACTTCTGGCCCTGGTACTCGTAAGCGCCGCGCACGAGGGCGACCGCGAGCTCTTCGATCTCGGCGGACGGATGCGCGAAGACGAAGTCCTTGCCACCGGTCTCGCCGACGATGCGCGGGTAGCTCCGGTAGCTCGCGATGTTCTCGCCGACGCCGCGCCAGAGCGACTGGAAGACCCTCGTCGAGCCGGTGAAGTGGATACCGGCGAGATCACGATGACGGAGGCACACGTCCGCGACCTTCGCGCCGTCGCCGTGGACGATGTTGATGACGCCCGGCGGGAGCCCAGCGGCCTCGAAGAGGCGCATCGTGTGATAC
>JAEXCN010000263.1 GCA_023402175.1 Pseudomonadota bacterium
GTTCCACCGAGTGGATGGGCCGCAGACGACGACCGGGTCCTGATGATCTGATCGGCTAGTGCCTCGGCTCCACCGCTACGCGCTACTACCGCCTCGCGGTCGTCAGCGCGGACACGTCAGCGTCCCATTGATCGTTCCCAGGTCACGTCACGGCACGTCTCGGCGCCGCGACGTGTAGGCGGCCCGGATTCATCCGAAACCATCGATTCGCTCCGCGCTCGCGGCGGCTGGCGCCCAGACGTCACCCTGGAGCCATGGATCGCCCACGAAGCACGTCGTGGGAGAAACAATCCGGCGCCTGAAGGGGACCGAAGTTCAGGCGCACTCCGCCACGGGTTTCAATCCCGTCGATACGCCATCCCCCTTCGCCGCGCATCTGGGCCAGCGCGGCGAAGCTCCTTCGACCTCGTCGCAAAATGCTAGGACGCGCCGCTCGCCCTACGCCGCGCGGGGTGCACAAGCGAGGAATGACATCGGCTCCGGCGAGCCCATCCCTCGATTACGATGTTGAGCCCGCTGCGGGCGGAGCGCGGACTAGCTTCAGGAGCGCATCCACCGCGAACGGCTTGTCGAGCCATCCCTCTGCGCCGATGTCGGCCGCCCGCTTGCGCGCGTCGCTCGCCGCGGTGACCACCACGATCGGAGCCCGGTGGCCATACCGTTCATGGAAGCGTCGAGCGAACTCCCAACCGTCCATCACGGGCATCTTCATGTCGAGAAGGATTAGGTCTGGCATCTCACGATCGACGGCGTCGAGCGCCTGAGCCCCATCGTGGGCTCTCACGACGCCAAAGCCCTCCGCCTCGATGACCTCGGCGGTCAAATCGAGCAAGTCCACATCGTCGTCGACGACGAGCACGTGGCGCTGCTCCGGCGCGCGCCGGGGATCGTCCCTCTCTCCCTGCGACGTCCTCGTCATCGAGATGCTCCCCGCTCACGCCCACGCTGCTCTCCGGCGACCTCACCAACGCCAAGTGGCAAGCTGAAATGGAACGTGCTTCCCTGCCCCTCCTCGCTCTCGAACCAGATCCGACCGGCGTGGCGTTTGACGATCTCGCGACAGAGGTACAGCCCGACGCCCATGCCACCGTAGTCGTAGGGCGTCCCCGTGTGTGCCCGGTAGAAGCGCTGAAAGATGTGCCCCTGCTTCTCTCGCGGAATGCCCACGCCATGGTCCCGGATCGAGACGGTCGCCTCGTTACGGGCCTCCGTCAGTACGACCTCGATATCCCCACCGCTCGGCGAGTATCGGATCGCATTGTCGATGAGATTGGTGAGGACCTGCATGAGGCGATCGCGGTCCGCGCGGACGTTGATCGGCCCTGCCAACATCGCCCGTATCTGATGTTTCGGCGCGGTCAGCATCATGCCATCGATTACCTCCTCGACGAGCTGGGAGAGGTCGAGCGGCTCGAGGGTCAATTCGAGCCGACCAGCAGCCAGCCGTGAGATGTTCAAGAGATCGGTGATGATCCGGTCGATGCGGATGGCTCCGCGGTCCATGCGGGCGAGAATCTTGCGTTGAGGCGACGAGGCGTCGACCCCCAGCCCGAGGAGCGTCTGAGCACACATCCTCATGATGGAGACGGGGGTCTTCAGCTCGTGGGCGGCCACCTCGATGAATTGCTCTTTCTGCCGTTCGAGCTCCATCCGCTCGGTTATGTCGCGGAGCACGAGCACCGCCCCGGTGACCTCTCCCGTCTCGCTCTGCATCGGAGCGGCGCTGACGCTGACGAAGACATCGCGGTCGGTCACCTGATTTCGGAGTACTTCATCCTGATTCACGACGGCTTTTCCCGAGAGCGCGCGCGCAATCGCCATATCGTCTGGTGCCAGCCGGGTGCCATCCACGTGGCGAAGCGACACGACGTCCGGCCAGTGCCGCGGTGCGTAGGCGGCAGATTTGAGGTTCGGCACGCCGAAGAGGCGCCTTGCCGATCCATTCACCGAGGCGATCTCCCCATCGCGGTTCACGACCACGACGCCTTCGATCATGGTGTCGAGGATCGCCTTCAGCTCGCCGGCCTTGCGCTGCCGGTCGGCGACCTCTGCGTGGACGACCCGGTTTGCCTCCGCAAGCTCCTTCGTGCGCTCGCGAACGCGCTCCTCGAGCCCGGCGCGTGCCTTACGCAGTTCTTCCTGTGAGCGGCGGCGCTCCTCGATCTCCGTCTCGAGGAGCGAGGCATAGTGGATGGCTTCCGGGAAGCTGCCCATCGCGTCGCGAATGATGTCCTTGTTCGCGATGTCGCTCGTTTCCACGCCGAGCCAGGGCAGAGGATCGATGGGCCCGGGGCTCCGCCAGACAATCTCGAACTGGCAATCCTTTCGGAGCCGCCCGACATAGGCACTGAGGGACGTGTGATGATTCGCTCGGATCGCCATGCGCCCTGCCGGACTGGTCAGCTCGGATCCAACCGACGAAGACCTCACCGCAGCAGGGTCGAACGAGCCGGCTGCTTCCACGGCCAGCTTCCAGAGAAAGATCTGCGCGTACGCGCTGACGATGGACGCTGAGCAGAGCCGTTCTCGGCCGGTTCGAGATCTGTAACCGATGACGAACCTTTCGTTCTCGGGCGTATCGAGGCTCTGAAAATAGCTGCAGCAAGCGTAGTGTCCCTGCGCCACCTCGATCACGGGTTGCGCCTCGGGCTCGCCAGCACTGAGCGAAAGGATCGGGACGTCTCGAGCGGTGATTCCTGCCGCCCCGTAGTGACGGAAGAAGCCAAGGTTGCTTTCGCCGTTGAGCGAGTTGACCACGACCGAAGGTGACAGCCGCCGAATCTCGTCGACGATGGCAGAGAAGTCCTGAGCGCAGAGGGGCACGTAGCGCTCGGCGACGATCTCGCCGCCAGGGTGGTCCTCGACCAGCGTCCGGATGAGCCGGTTGGCGACACGCGGGTAGACGTAGTCCGACCCGAGCAGCAGCACACGTCGACCGAGATGCTCGAGTGCCCACTCCAGCGCGGGCGACGCCTGTTGGTTGAGGCAGCTGCCCAGGTAGAAGATGTTCTTGGACTCTTCGAGTCCCTCGTACTGCACGGGGTAGTAGAGAAGGCTGTCCGCTTCCTCCACGACGCGCTTGACGGCTTTTCGCGAAGCCGAGGTCCAGCAACCGAAGAGGGCTTTGCTCCCCGCTCGGTCGAGCTCTTCTGCTCGGCGGGCGAAGGTGCTCGTTTCCGATTCACCATCCGCGATCAGGGGCTCGACGCGATACCCGAGCACACCGCCGGTGGCATTGATCTCGTCGATGGCCATCCGCTCGGCACTGAGAAGCGGCCGCTCGCTGAGTGACATCGTTCCGCTCAGTGAATGGATCAGCCCAACTTTGACAACCTTGTGCCCGCTCGCCTGCATCGCCCCGGTGCCTGCGCAGACGCAAGGCGGGTGCCAGCGAGGTCGGTGTTCCGTCGCGGCTGCGATTCGTCGTTCGGAGGTCATGGCCGCCTCGCGAACGCCGGTCGTTGACCACGCGAGAGTGTTTGCTCTTCCTGCTTGCTGATTCCCCCACGTGCCACGGGCCCCGTCGGGCTTGGAATCGTCGTCGGCAGCGTCATGCGCCGCCGAGAACACAGCCGTAGCTTCGGGCGTTTGGACTATCCGAAGATCTCGGCGACCCGAGCGCTCAGTTGCGCGTGCGCGTGCGCGTCGTGGAGGAGCGGCGCGCCACGGGGCGGTGACGGACGTTTCGACGGCAGGTGCCCGCGCCCCCGTGCCCCGGGAATGAAAGCGTCACGCCCGCGCAGCGTGCTACAGTGCGAGCCGATGTTCGCGGCCGTCCGCTTCTACATTTTCGACTTTTGGTTCTTCTCGCACCGCTGGGCGGATGGAGAGGCGAGCGCATAGGCCGAAGCAGCGCACGAATCCCAAGAAACCGCCGGAGCTCCCGGCGGTTTTTTTTTTGCCTTCAACCCAGGAACCCACCCGATGACGACCAAGGCCCACCAAGCCGCCGACGGCGGGTACGCCCCGGCCGACCGCACCAGCCAGACCGACGACGAGCGGATCAAGGACATCATGCCGCTGCCGCCGCCGGAGCACCTGATCCGGTTCTTCCCGATCCGCGGCACGGCGGTGGAGCAGCTCGTGGTCGACACGCGGCAGCGCATCCGCCGCATCCTGCACGGCAAGGACGACCGCCTGCTGGTGATCATCGGGCCGTGCTCGATTCACGATCCGAACGCGGCGCTGGACTACGCGCGCCGGCTGAAGGCCGAACGCGAGCGCTACGCCGACACGCTGGAAGTGGTGATGCGCGTGTACTTCGAGAAGCCGCGTACGACGGTCGGCTGGAAGGGCCTGATCAACGACCCCTATCTCGACGAGACCTACCGCATCGACGAAGGGCTGCGCATCGCACGCCAGCTGCTGCTGGAGAGCAACCGACTCGGCGTGCCGGCGGCCAGCGAGTTCCTCGACGTGATCTCGCCGCAATACATCGGCGACCTGATCAGCTGGGGCGCGATCGGCGCGCGCACCACCGAGAGCCAGGTGCACCGCGAGCTGGCCTCGGGCATCTCGGCGCCGATCGGCTTCAAGAACGGCACCGACGGCAACCTGAAGATCGCCTGCGACGCGATCCAGGCTGCCGCGCGGCCGCACCACTTCCTGTCGGTGCACAAGAACGGCCAGGTGGCGATCGTGCAGACCAAGGGCAACAAGGACTGCCACGTGATCCTGCGCGGCGGCACGGCGCCGAACTACGACGCGGCCAGCGTCGCCGCGGCCTGCGCGGAGCTCGAGGCAACGAAGCTGCCGTGCGCGCTGATGGTCGACTGCTCGCATGCCAACAGCAGCAAGCGCCACGAAAAGCAGGTCGACGTCGCGCGCGACATCGCCGGCCAGATCGCCGGCGGCAGCCGGCACATCTTCGGGGTGATGATCGAAAGCCACCTGCACGCCGGCGCGCAGAAGTTCTCGCCGGGCAAGGACGATCCGGCGCAGCTGGAGTACGGCAAGAGCATCACCGACGCCTGCCTGGGCTGGGACGAGTCGCTCACGCTGTTGCAGCTGCTGTCCGAGGCGGTGAGGACGCGCAAGCGTCGGTAACGCGCGGACGGCTCCGCGAAACGTAGCGACGAACTTCTTCGGCCCCCCGTTGTCGTCATCGTGAGCGCGCGAAGGTCATTCTCCCGCGTCACCCGGCGGTGGCTCAATCCGACCCGGCATCCGACGCCGTCCCGCTGCCGACACAGAGTTTGAGGATTGGGCCGTAGATATCGTATTTCACCGACTTGATACACTCGCGGATATACGAGCTCAGGTTCACTTGGCCGCCGCACGCGGTCACAAGGGCCTGGCTTGCGTCGTTACACGCCGTGCCCTCGACGTGCTGTTGGCACAGAGACCGGTCTTCACTCGTGCAGCCCTTGCAGACGGACGAGAGGCATCCGTCGAGCTGATGGAATGCCCTTCCGCAGGCTTCGCTGCCGCTGACGACTTCGATACAGCCGCCGATGTTGATGATGAGCCTGTCACCTGAGATGGCAAACGGGCCCCAGCTGTCGCCGTCGGAACCGAAGACGCAGTTAGAGCAATCCATAGATTCTTTCGTCTGAAGCGCCCGCTGAACCTGGTCGAGATTGACGTCTTTCGAGGAGAAGAACGGGTCGAGCACCTTCGTGACGTTCTCGGAGCACGCGCCGGGTATGACTCGCGCTTTCTTGTATGGGACCGCTGTCGCGTCGAACGGATCGTCCTTGTAGCAGCGCAGGTCTCCCGCTTCCTCCGCGTTCGGCGGGGGACTCGCGTCGATCGTCGCATCGGCCACAGTCTCGCTCGTACAGCCCGCTGCGGCCGTGGCTGCCAGAAGGCCCGTCAGGGCCGAGACGCTCGCAAGAGCGAACAACTTGTTGACCCTGCTCGTCGTAACCATACTCGTCGCCTCCTAAGGATTCTCGGTGTTGATCGGCTCCAAGCCAATCGGGTGTGAGTCGAACGATCTTCGCGAGCGCAGGCCGCGGCGCTCCGGCAATGAGGCCGAGCTCGCCTTCACCAATGGGCGACGGCACAACGGATCGCGAGCGGAGACTCGCGATCAGTGGACGGGCGCGAACGACTCCGAGCTTGTCTTTCGCAGCGCCATGCCGCCGGGATAGGCGTAACTGGTGTAGCGGTCCCAGCCCCAGAGCGTCGCGGTGAATTCACCGTCGCTCCGCATGCGCTGAAGCCCGAGCGAGCAAGCCCCCCCTCCGTCGAAGGTATCGCCGGCTCCGCCATTTCGTGCGAGCTCGACGCGCCGCCACTCGTATTCACCGCGCTCGCCGATCGGCTTCCAGTCGGAGAGCACGCCGGCGCACTCCAGCCATACGTCCCTGAATGCGCCGTTCGTCTTGCGGCGGATGATCGTCATCGACGTCTCGGAATACGTCGGGTCGGCGTAGAAGCTGTACGCGCTCTGGTATTGCTGCGCGGGCACGACGTTCACGAACTCGGGGTCTCCCATTCCCCTGTATTCTTCTCGCACGTTGGCACCGGTCATATGAGCCGAGACGTAGATCGGGTGATCCGCGTCCTGAGTTCGGACGACGAACGCTTGTCCGACACCGATGAAGAACGCCGCGACCTGGCCGGCAGCAAGCTCGAGGGGCGCTCCCTCGGGGGGGACCGGCGGATCGTAATCGAGCTTCGTCCCGTCACGTGCAGCGATGATTCGATACGCCATGGGCTCGCTTTCGTTCTGGGGGTTCGCGTTCGGGCCACCGAGCATCGCGTTGTTGCGCGATCGATAACCGACGGCGGCATATTCGGAGCCCCATTGCGCGAGCGACGGCAGCTGCTGTTGCGCGTAGTCGCACGCTCCCAGGTTGGACGGGATGAACATGCACTCATGGCCGCCGAATACCGAGACGGGCTTGTTCGCAATGACCACGCTACCGGTCAGCGACTCGAATTGGTGGAACTGGATGACTTCGCCTCGCTGTAGCCGATACGTCACCGGATAGTCTTTCGCCGTTCCAATGACGTCGGTGCCGTC
>JAEXCN010000308.1 GCA_023402175.1 Pseudomonadota bacterium
TACCAGTCCCAGTAATAGCAGCCGCCCCACCACGACCAGTACGCGCCCGAGTCGTCCGGCAGATCGAGCGAGCCCCTCGGCGTGGCGCCCCCGTTCGAGAGGTCGACCACCTGGACATGAGGCGTCGCGTGCCAGGGGCCGTTGTACGGCTGCTTCGGGTAGAGCGTCGTCACGACGTACGCGAGATCGCCATTGCGGAAGACCCGTGCGTTCGTCCCGTCGATCGACACCGTCGGCGCGTTCGGCTCGGCGGCGTTCTCCTCCGCGTTCGTGAGCGGCAGCACGCGGAGCTCGCTCTTCTGGTTGTCGTTGCCCCACCAATCCGTCGAGAGCTGCGCGATGGTGCCCCCGTTCGGCTCCGCCGAGACGACGTTCCGTGCAAGCGTGAGCTCCTTCAGGACCTTCGGGTTGTTCCGATCGCCGTAATCGACGACGCTGAGCGCCTGATCGGACAGCGAGAAGAGGCGGTTCTTGGCGAAGATGCCGCGCTCGACCCAGCCCTTCGAACGGGCCGCGCCCTTCGTCGTCACCGAGCCGGTGTCGTATTCGATCAGCTGCACGCCCGTCATGTACTCGTACGACGTCTGGCTCCAGCCGCTGAACGGAAGGACGACGAGCTTCTGGCTGTCGTCGCGCGTGAACGCCTTGAACGTGCCCGCGGCAGGCGTCCACGCCCAACCATCGCCGAACGTCGATGTCCCGAGCAGCTTCGGCTGAGTCGCGTCGGCGACGTCGAGCAGCCGCAGGGCGACCTTGCTCGACGAGTAGCCGTTGCCGTACTCGTTGCCGAGCGCGAAGACGCGATCGGTGCCGACCGGCATGAACAGCCAGACCGCGCCGCTGATCGACGTCGAGCCCGCGAGCTTCGGCGTCACCGGATCCGAGAGGTCGTAGACCTCGAAGGGCGTCGGCTGCTGTTGACCGTTCCACGAGTACGCACCCTCGCGCGGCGAGAGGTACATTCGCTTGTTCGCGAAGCGCGCCGTGGCCGCCCAGCCCTTCGAGGCGATGTCGAGCGTCCCGAGCTTCTGCGGTGAGGCCGGGTTCGAGAAGTCGACGGTGGTGAGCTTGTACCCGCCCTCACCATTGCAGAAGTTGTACTGCGAGGCGTTGCAGGTGATGACCGATGCCGTCGTGCCGTCGACGTCGATGTTCCAGCGGCCGTTGTCGGCGCTCCACCCGTTGAGTAGGCCGTCGACCTCGAATGTGCCGCTCTGGGCGATCGCGCCGCTGCCGGGCGAGAGCGTGAAGTAGTCGATCGCGCTCTTGCCCGTCGGCTGCTTGTAGCCCTGCTGACCGTCGACGAGGATGTCGTGGGCGAGCAGGATCTCGGTCGACGTCACGTGGAACGCGCCGGAGTAGCCGTCGAATTCCTTCGTTCCGTTCAGCGTCGGCGCGTGGTCGCCGAAGTTGACGCTCGAGATGACGACCTTGCTGCTCGACCCGCCGTAGCCCATGCCGGGCATCGCCACGTCCGAGGAGACGGCGCCGTAAGCCCCGCCGGCCCAGACGCCGTAGTACCAACCGTAGTCCTCGCTGACGATGAACAGGTTCTGGCCGACGACGCGCATGTCGCGCGCCCAGCCCTTCACCTGGACCTCGCCTTCGACCTTCATGTTCGCCGGGTCGCGGGCGTCGACGGTCCGGACGACCGATCCGTGGAACGGCGACCCGTCTGGCGCGTTCCCGTACCAATCGCCGACCACCATCGTCGCGATCCCGTTCTTCACGAACATCTCGACGGGCGTGCCGTACACGGGCGAACGTCCGAGGAGCTTCGGATCATCCGCGTTCGTGATGTCGAACACGAGGAGCCCGCGATAGCTGTTGAGGAAGTAGAGGCGGTCGCCGTCGACGCGATAGATGTCGGTCTCCTCCGGCTTGATGAGACCGGCGCTCCCTTTCGTCGACGCTCCCGGTGCCGATGGAGCTGCGTTGTCCGCCGCGCCTGCGGACTCGCTGCTGCCGAACGTGGCGCCGCCCTGACCGACCGGAGGCGCCGATTCGAACTCCGTCTGGCCTTCCTCGCGGCCTTGCTGCGAGTTGGTCGAATCACCGCCGCAACCGACGATCGACGGTGCGACGGAGGCGAGAAGGGCGAGGCTGCTGACGGCAAGGGCTCGGGGCTTGGCAAGCATGGCCCAGCCATGTGCAGAGTCTGTGCCGGATGAGTCAGATGTGTGCGTCTGTATATTTTAGAATGATTTCAGAGCGCGGACGCGGCGCACGGGGCCCGTTTCTGTGCCACTGGCACAGTCGGCCTGTCCGGAAGACCAGATCGGGCGCGTCGGCTAAGGTCGGCGGTGATGTGGACCGCCGTCGAAGTCGTCGTCTGGGCGTTCGCGTTCGGAGCCGGCGGTCTCTTCCTCTCGATCTTCGTCTATGCGGTCGGCTCGTTCGCGCTCATGCGACCGCATACGACGGCGCGGACGCTCGGCGTCTCGCTCCGAGAGCTCGCGCGCGAGGCGATCCTCGCTGCGCTCACGCAGCCGTTCTTGCCGCTGTTCTATGTGTTCGGCCACCGGATGGAGCCGCTGTCGATGCGAGCTCGGAAGGACTTCGCGTCCGATGTGCCGATCGTATTCGTGCACGGGTACATGCAGAACCGGGTCGGCTTCGTCGGCCTCGCGCGCGCGCTCGCGAGGCGGCGAGTCGGCCCTCTGTTCGGCTTCAACTATCCGTGGTTCGCATCGATCGAAGCGAACGCCAAGCGCCTCGAGCGCTTCGTCGAGCGCGTCTGCCGCGAGACGGACAGCCGCGCGGTCGACCTCGTCTGCCACTCGATGGGAGGTCTCGTGGCGATGGAGATGCTGCGCGACGAAGCGCGAGCCGAAGCGCTCGGCCCTGCACGCGCTCGCGCACGAGCGCTCAAGGTTCGCCGCTGCGTGACGATCGCGACGCCCCACGCCGGCGTCGCCTGGCGCGGTCCGGTCATCGGCATCGGCGCGACGAGCCTGCGGCGCGGATCGAAGCTGCTCGACGCCCATGCCGGCTACACGCTGAAGCTGCCGACTCTGTCGGTGTTCTCGTCCCACGACAACATCGTGCATCCGAAGGAGACGTCACATCTCGTGAAGCGAGGGGGCCGCGACATCGAGGTCGAGGGCATCGCGCATCTCTCGATCCTGTTCTCGGCGGCGGTCGCCGAGCACGTGGCGTCGTTCCTGCTCGAGCCCGGCCCTGCCGCCCCGGAGGCCGAGGTCGTCGCCACGGCGGCGCCCGTCGTCGATGACCCTCTGGACGCGCGTTCGCGATCCGAGAGGCGCGGCCAGGACGTCGCGGGTATAGTCGGCGGCCCTGATGGATCTGGACACGGCATCTACGACCCAGGACGCCTCGCGACCGGTGTTCCCGACGAAGAGCCCGGCGACGGGTGAAGACCTCGCTCCCGTCGAAGCGACGCCGCTCGACGACGTCGCGGCGGTCGTGCGCCGCGCGCGCGAAGCTCAGGCGAAGTGGGCGGACATCCCGATCGCGAAGCGTGTGACGGCGATCGCGAAGCTGAAGCCGAAGATCCTCGCGCGTGCCGAGGAGATCGCGAAGCTCGTCCACGCGGAGACCGGCAAGCCAGAGGTCGAAGCGCTGCTCGGCGAGGTGCTCGCAAGCGCCGACGTCGTCACCTACTGGGCGGAGCTCATCGCCGACGAGCTCGAGCCGTTCGAGGCGGAGATCGACGCGCTCTCCTATCCGAAGAAGCGAGGATGGGTGCACCGCGATCCGCGCGGGACGATCGCGCTCGTCATGCCGTGGAACTTCCCGTTCGCGCTGCCGCTCCGGACGCTCATCCCGGCGCTGATGGCGGGCAACGCCGTCGTCTTCAAGCCGAGCGAGATCACGCCGCGAACCGGCAAACTGGTCATCGATCTCTTCGAAGGGCTCGTCCCGGAAGGCCTGATCGGCATCGTGCAGGGCGGGGGAGACATCGGCGCTCGCCTCGTCGAGAGCGACGTCGACGTCGTCGTGTTCACGGGAAGCACGGCGACCGGCCGCAAGGTCGCGCATGCCTGCGCCGAGCGGCTGATCCCATGCTCCGTCGAGCTCGGCGGAAAGGACGCGGCCATCGTCCTCGCGGATGCCGATCTCGATCGGGCAGCGAACGGAATCGTGTGGGGCGCGATGATGAACGCCGGCCAGAACTGCGGCGCGGTCGAGCGCGTCTATGTCGAGAAGAGCGTCGCCGACGTCCTCACCGCGAAGATCGTGAGCGCCACGAAGGCGCTCCGATTCGGGCAGGACGTCGGGCCGCTCACGACGCGAGCGCAGCGGCAGACCGTGGAACGCCACGTCGACGCGGCCCGCGCGGCGGGCGCGGAGGTGCTCGAGGGTGGCGAGCCGATCGACTCCAACGGAACGAGCTCGGGCTATCGCCCGACCGTCGTGAAGATCGACGCCGACGACAATCCGCTCGTCGCGGACGAGACGTTCGGACCGGTCGTTCCGATCACGGCTGTCGACAGCGTCGAAGAAGCGATCCGCCGGGCCAATGCGTCGCGCTACGGCCTGACGGCGAGCGTGTGGACCGCGGATGTCCGTCTCGCCGAGCAGCTCGCGCGACGCCTGCGCGCGGGCGTCGTGACGATCAACAACCATTCGTTCACGGGCGCGATCGCCTCGGTGCCGTGGTGTGGCGTGGGCGAGAGCGGGTGGGGGATCACCGGCTCTGCGCTCGCGCTCGACCATCTCACCCGTCCGCGCCTCCTGCTCGTCGATCGAAACCGCGCGCCTCGTGAGACGTGGTGGTTCCCGTATTCGCCGACGCTCCGGAAGCTCGCACTCGCATTCGCCGCGCTTCGCGGTGGGGCATCGTCTTTCGGCGCGCGCCTCGGCGCGCTCTTTTCGGTCATCGGGCTCCTCCCGAAGCGTATGGGCGAGCTCAAGACCGGCAAGCCGCGCGAAGACGGCTGATCTCGCCGACGGGATCTCGCAGGTCCGCGAACGCGTAGCGTGCTAGTTTCTGACTTGGTGGTCAGATTTTCGAAGGCGCGGACGTCGGGCTACAAGAAGAGCGAGGAGAGTCGGCGGCAGGTGCTCGACGCAGCGATCGCCGTCCTCGCGAAGAAGGGCGTCGGCAACACGAGCGTGCAGGACATCGCGGACGCCGCGGGCCTGAGCAAGGGCGCCGTCCACTATCACTTCGAGAGCAAGGAAGA
This sequence comes from Pseudomonadota bacterium, assembly GCA_023402175.1. GTDB lineage: Bacteria > Myxococcota_A > Polyangia > Polyangiales > Polyangiaceae > Labilithrix. Next base: position 5,151 of record JAEXCN010000308.1, read on the forward strand.
GCTCCTCGAGCGCGTCCTCGATCGATGCTGCGAGGTCGTCGAAGCCCGCATCCGCGCGGTCTTCGAGCAAGACGGCCTTCCCGTCGAGCGTATCCACCGCGCGCTCGCAGAGATGTGGGTCATCCGCCGCGACGGCGTGAAGGAGATGCGCGTCCTGACGGAGCTCCACATGCTCTCGCGCCAGAACAAGCGCATTCGGAAGGCGTGCGGCGAGGCCCTCCAGCGCGCGTGCCGGCAGATGATCGACCCGGGCCTCGAGCATCTGCTCGCGATGGGCCTCAAGCCGCGCGTTCCGGTCGACATCATCCCGAGGCTCGTCATCGCAACCCTCGACGGCCTCGCCCTCCAACAGGAAATCGATCCCGTCCCCCCCGAAACGGAGGCCTCCCTCCTCCGAGCCCTAGAATCCACGACGATGGGCCTCTTCGAGCTCTGAGCAGGGGGCGCTTCGAGCTCTACAGCTCATGAGAGCCGTCTCGCGGCTCTCGTGCAAAACGCCTCTTCCGCCAAGAGGCGGTTACCTGAGCCGATCGACCCTGCAGAATGCAACGCACGCGCACACCGTCGGAAGGTGTTCTGCGGTAACGCCAGCGTTCCTGAGCGGACGTTCGACGCGGCCGCCACCTGAGCACTGCTTGGCACGACCATCGCAGCGTCAGCGAACGTCATGCCGCCGACCGCCGAAAGTCTCGACGAAGCGGTCATTCCTTCGCCGGCCATCCTCCTCGAAAGCGACGCTACGCACTTCGAGCTCGCCGTACACGATGCTTCCCGGCTCGCGTGGTACGTGACGCTGCCTCTTCCGCCGTCCGGACGAGCTGCCTACGAGTTCGAGCTCGAGCTCGATATGCCGGCCAATCTCGTCGGCCCACTCGATCCATGGGGCGCTTTGCAAGCGTACGCCCGACTTGACGGGACTGCCGACGAAGTGCCGTCGAGCAAGCATTCGATCGAAACATTTCGGCGCGCGGTGGTCCTCGTTTCTTCCCGACTTGCCCGTGCCCGGGACGGCTTCGTGCGGCACTGCACACTGATCCGCTCCTCCGCGACGGTCGAAGAGAATCACTGGCCACCTCTGCTCCTCTGGATCGATGCCGCCGCCACCGAGCTCGCGAAGGCGAGGTCCGGACTTCTTCACGCGGGTGAAGATGGCGAGCGCGCATCGGCGGACGAATTTCTCAGCGGCCAGCTCTGGACCGTCCTGACGGACTGCGGCCGAGCCCTGTTCGACACGCGTCGCGCGCTGGAGGAGCGCGATCAATTGGAGATGAGTCGAATCGACGCTGTCGAGACAGCGCTCGCGGCAGCACTTCGGAACGAGATCGCTTACAGGCACGACGCGCGCTTCGCCCTTGCCGAACCTCGATCGACCGCGCAACTCGAGCGTCTATTGGCGCGGATGCGAGGCTTGAAGAAGCACTTCGAACGGGTCCTCTTCCTAGATGCCGAGAGCTATCAGGTGGTGAGCCGGCTTTCCGGCTGGTTTTCTGCGTTCACGGCGATGCTCGCGTATCTCTGGTTTCTCGTCGCGCAGTTTGCCCTCGAGCGGCGCCCTTCAGCGCTAGGTTCCGGCGTGGTCGCGATCGCGTTCGCCACGGCTATCGCCTACGCGTCACGCGAGCGTATCAAGGAGATCGCGCGAAACTGGCTCGCGGGCCGCATCCAACGCATGTACGCGCAACGAGTGACGCGCTACCGCCTCCCGCGCAAGGAACGCCATCGTGGGGCATCGCTGGTCGTCTCCGCGCGCGAATCGTTCTCGCAGAGCAGCGCGCACGCGTCCGACTTGGGGCGTCCGGGCTCCAGCGCGATGCACGACGTAACCGTGCTTCGGTTCGTACACCGCGGCGTCATGATGAAGCCTCCCGCGTTTCCAGCGGGGGCGACCCACCGAGTTCGCTTCATCTATCGTCTCGATCTCTCGCCTTTGTTTTCGCGCCTTCACGACGCCGCGCGGGGTTTCGCCTCTCTCGATCCTCGGGGACGCATCACGATCGTCGACGTCCCGCGGAACTATGAGCTCCCTCTCGCCGCGGTCCTCCACTGGCGAGGCGGTACGGAGCGTACCCGCGGTTCGCTGGTCCTGAACAAGAATGGCCTCGTCCGCGTAGAGGTCAGCAGGAGCGGTCCACTCGACGCACGAGTCCCTCTCTGAGGCTCGCGCCCGACGCCGCCCGACGATCATCGGTACGCCGACGGCATCAGAAACCGTCGAGCGACATCACCGCGAAAGCGTCATGACGAGCCGTGCGCCGCCGCCTTCTCGCTCTTCGCAGCGAAGGGTGCCGCCGTGCGCCTCGACGACTTCGCGCGCGATGTAGAGCCCGATCCCCGATCCGCGGACGCCGGCCTCTGCCTCTCGATGGTGCTCTACCCGGAAGAACTTCTCGAAGATCCGCTCGCGAAACTCTGACGGGACACCCGGCCCGGTGTCTTCGACGGTGACCACAATCCGTTCGTCGTCGTGGCCCGCTGCCAGTGCGATCGTCCCGCCTGCTGGCGTGTACTTCATGGCATTCGCGAGAAGGTTCGCGAGGACCACGTGAAGGCGCGCCGCGTCCCCTCGAACCGTGAGACCAGGACGCTCCGCACCAGTGACGATGAGCTCTACCCCCGCATCTTTGCAGGGGCCTCGGACGGCCGAAGCTTCCCGCTCGAGGAGTGCCGCGACGTCAACGAGATCCCAGTTGAGTCGGAGCTGACCCGCTTCGATTCGCGTGAGGTCCAGGAACTCGTCAACGGTTCCGGCGAGCTGATCGATCCCGAGCAACGCCGTGCGCACGAGCTCGCGATCCCGGTCGGTGAGGGACACCGCGCGCTCCTGAAGCATCAGAAGGGTCATCCGCAGCGTCGTGAGCGGCGTGCGGAGCTCGTGGGATGCGACTGCAATCAACTCCGTTCGCATCTCGTCTACCCGGACGAGCTCAGTGACATCGGACAGAACAAGTACTGCGCCTGGTAGCCCATCGGGGAGGCCCTCGATGGGCACCACCCGTGGGAGAAGCTTGCGCTTCGAGCCTCCCGCGTCGATCACAACGGCGTTCGCGAGGTCGACCGCGCCCGCACTGCCCTCTCTGCGGCCCTCCAGGGCACCTTTCACTGATGCACGGGTCCTTTCTGCGATCGGCAGATCGTCGAGCCCTTTTGGAAGCTCGCCCGTTCCGACGCGCAGGACGGAGCCGGCGGTTGGGTTCGTCGAGGCGATGGTGCCGTCCGGACCGACGACCACGACGGCGTCCGGGAGCGCGGCTAGGGTCGCCTCGAGCGTCTCCTTTGCTCGAAGCACCTCGCCGACGTTCGCCTTTCGAAAGGCGGCCAGATCCTCCGCCATCCGATTGAAGCCGGCTGCGAGCCTTCCCAGCTCGTCGGCCCCGCCGCTCGGCACCCGTCGTTCGAAGTCGCCACGGCGCATCGCCTCGACGACCCCCGTGAGGTTTCGGATCGGTAGCACCACGGCGCGCGCGAGGTAGGACGCGACGAGCACGGAAAGCACGAGCGCAGCGACCGTTACGGCAAAGAGAATCTCGGTCGACCGTGTCGCGCGATCGCGCGCCCAGCTCGCGACGCTCTGCGCGGATCGGAAGTGTTCGTCCCGGATGCGCGCCGCCGCGCCTACGGCCCGGCGAAGCAGCGGGTTGACAGCTTCGTGATAACGGAGGCGCGCCTCGGGATCATGGGCATGCGCGACGAGCTCGTCTCCAGCTCGGTGATAGGCGTCGACCTCGCGCGCAACCGTCGCGAACATCTCCGGTTCGCCTGGGCCCGTGAGGGCATCGCCAAGACGCGCGAGGGCATCCGCCACGGCCTCTCGCGTAGCCTCGAGCGAGAACCGACCACGCGCCTCGTCGGTCAGGGTGAGCAAGAGCGCATCGTCTTCTCGCTCGAGCGCGGTCGCCAACGAGGCGGTCGCGGCGGTGGTCTGTTCGCTGTCATGCAGCGTTTCGCCTACGACTCGGCTCATATCGTGAAACGCAAGCGCGCTCCACGCGCCGGAGACCGCAGTCGCGACAACGAGAAGGGCGCCTGCGAAGACGAACTTCGCGCGGATGCCAAAGGCAGGCAGCGTCATGTGAGCCCATAGCGTTTGCGCTTTCGCTGGAGCGTGGTGGTGTCGATGCCCAGCAACCTGGCAGCGGCTTCGAGCGTAGCCGAGCGCGCGATGACGCGGGCGATGTGCTCACGCTCGAGCGCGTCGATCGAAACGTCCCCACCGACCGTGATCTCCGCGGGAGCCGCGACCCCCGAGAGCGTTCCGTCCATAGTCGCCGGGATGCCGAGGTCCTCGGGCTCGATCAATGGTCCGGGGCTCAGGATGACGGCGCGCTCAACGGCATTGCGCAGCTCGCGAAGGTTGCCTGGCCAGCCATACGCCCTGAGGGCACGCTCCGCCGCGTTGGAGAGGAGAAGATCAGGGCGGTGCTGCCGAGCCTTCGCGCGCGCCAAATAGTGCGCGCTGAGCGCGGACAGATCCTCGCGACGCTCGCGCAGCGGCGTCAAGACAAGGCTGACGACGTTCAGACGAAAGAGCAGATCTTCCCGGAAGCGGCCTGCCTTCACCTCGTCCTCCAGCACCCGGTTCGTTGCAGCGACGAGGCGGACGTCCGCGTGTCGCTCCTTCGAATCGCCGATGCGTTCGTACGAGCAATCGTTCAAGAACCGGAGCAGCCCAGCTTGGGCCTCGGACGAGAGGTCCCCCACCTCATCGAGAAAGAGCACGCCCCCTTCCGCCTCCTGCACCTTGCCAGTGGCATCGCTCGTAGCACCAGTGAACGCGCCGCGCCTGTGACCGAAAAGGGCGCTGCTCATGAGCTCGCGCGAAAGCGCTGGGCAATTGACGGAAACGAACGGACCCGTGGCGCGAGACCCGTGCTGCCAAAGCCAGCGCGCCATGACGTTCTTGCCGGTTCCGCTCTCCCCGCGCAGTAGTACGGGGACGTCCGCAGCAGCGACACGCGCCGCCTGCTTCATGACGGTCCAGAACGCCGGACTCTCGGTATCGAAGAAGTCGTCGTCGGCGCCGGCCTCCCTCAGCCGTGCCTCTGCGTCCCGCAATTGTCGTTCGAGTTGCTGGGCTTCGAGCGCGCGCCGCACGGCATATCGCACTTGCTCAGGCGTGAACGGCTTCGGCAGGTAATCTTTCGCACCGCGCTTCATGGCGTCGACGGCGCTTTCGAAGGTCGCAAATGCCGTGATCACGATGATTGCGGCGGCCGGCTGGCGTCGGAGCATGTCGGGGATGGCATCCAGGCCCGACTCGTTGCCGAGCCACAGGTCGAGAAGGACGACGTCGAAGCGGCCGCGCTCGAGCGCCTCGAGCGCAGCCTTTGGCGAGCCGACACCGAGCACGCGACCGTTGTCAGCCTCCAAGCAGAGGCGAAGCGACTGGCGGACGCCGGCGTCGTCGTCAACGACGAGCGCAGAAAAAGAGACCTGCGAGGGCCGCTCCATATCTCGAGACGATACTCCCTGATCGCGCCGCACGCCCATGCTCATAGCCAGACGCCGATTCTGCGGACGTACCAGCTCTTCACTAGTTGCGTCGCCGTGCAGTACGAGAGCAGGATGGCGACGAGCCAGGGAAAATAGGCGAGTGGCAGCGGCCTCAGTCCGACGGTCGCACCGATGGGGGTGAACGGAATGGCGATCCCCACCGCCATGACCGTCGCTGTCAGCGCGATCACCGGCGGTGCAGCGCGGCTCTGGATGAAGGGGACCTTCTGCGTGCGGATCATGTGGACAATGAGCGTCTGCGAGAGGAGGCCCTCGATAAACCACCCGCTCTGAAAGAGCGACTGCTGCTCCGGCGACCGCGCGTCGAACACGAACCAGAGGACCACGAACGTCATGATGTCGAACACGGAGCTGATCGGCCCCACCAAGAGCATGAACCGTCGCAGATTCGGAGCGTCCCAGCGTCGCGGAGCGCGCAGGAAGTCCTCGTCCATGCGGTCCCAGGGGATAGAGAGTTGCGAGATGTCGTAGAGGAGGTTTTGAATCAAGAGGTGAATCGCGAGCATTGGTAGGAACGGAAGAAAGATGCTTGCGACGAGGACGGAGAAGACGTTTCCGAAGTTCGAAGTCGCTGTCATCTTGATGTACTTCATGATGTTCCCGAAGGTCTTCCGGCCTTCGAGGACGCCCTCTTCCAGGACCATGAGGCTCTTCTCGAGGAGGATGATGTCCGCGGACTCCTTCGCGATGTCGACGGCGGTGTCGACGGAAACGCCGATGTCCGCGTCGCGCAGCGCCGGCGCGTCGTTGATCCCGTCACCGAGGAAACCGACCGTGTGTCCGCGTGCTTTGAGAACCCGCACCACGCGTGCCTTCTGGAGCGGGTTGAGCTTCGCGAAGATCGTCGCGCGCGCGGCGGCCTCCGTCAGCGCGCTGTCGTCAAGGGTGTCGAGATCGGCGCCGTGCAGCACATCCTTCACCGAGAGTCCGACGTCGCGACAGATCTTGCTCGCCACGATGTGGTTGTCGCCCGTGAGAACCTTGACCTCGATGCCGTGCCGAGCGAGCGCCTCCAAGGCGGGCTGCGCGCTGTCACGCGGCGGGTCGAGGAAGCCGATGTAGCCGGCCAACGTGAGCTCACGTTCGTCATCGACGGTGTACACGTTTTTGTCCGACGGATCCTCCCGGTAGGCGACGGCGATGACGCGCATGCCGGCCTCGTTCATCTCGCCCGTCACCCTGGCCACGTGCTTGCGGATCAAAGCCGTTACGGGACCGACCTCGCCGGCGATCTCGACCCGATTGCAGACCGCCAGCACCTCGTCGATCGCGCCCTTGCAGATGAGAAGGCGCCTCCCTTCGTTGGTCGCGACGACGACGGACATCCGACGGCGCATGAAGTCGAACGGGATCTCGTCGACCTTCTCCAGCGCTTCCAGTTCTGTTGCGTCGGTTCTCATCTCGGCGTGCTCGAGAACCGCGCGATCCAGCAGGTTACGAAGTCCCGTTTGGTGCGAGCTGTTCAAGTACGCGAGGCGCAGCACCTCGTGGGACTCCTGACCAACGACGTCGACGTGCTGCTCGAGGACAATCCGGTCTTGGGTCAGCGTGCCGGTCTTGTCGGTGCAAAGGACGTCCATCGCGCCGAAATTTTGGATGGCGTCGAGTCGCTTCACGACGACTTTCTTCTTCGCCATTGCCAGGGCACCGCGCGCGAGGTTCGCGCTCACGATCAACGGCAACATCTCCGGCACGAGGCCGACCGCAACGGAGATCGCGAAGAGTGCTGCCTCCCGCCAATCGTGCTTGGTGAAGCCGTTCAGAAGCAGCACGACGGGCGCCATCACCGCGATGAAGCGGATGAGCAGCCACGTGACCTTCGACACTCCGATGTCGAAGCTCGTGAGCGGACGGGGCCCGAGCAAGCTTTCGGCGATGGATCCGAACCACGTCCGTGGCCCTGTCTCGAGCACGACCGCCGTCGCGGTTCCGCTCACCACGTTCGTCCCCATCAGCGCGACATTGGGGAGGCCTTGGACGTCTGCTCGTGCGACGCGAGGCTCGTCGTTGGAAGGAGAAGAGATCTCTGTTGCGCTCTTCTCCACGGGCATCGATTCGCCGGTCAGGACCGCCTGGTTGACGAAGAGGTCCTTCGCCGTGAGGAGTCGAACATCGGCGGGCACCATGTCACCCGCAGCGAGCGCGATGACGTCGCCGGGAACGAGCTCGCGCATGGCGATATCCTGCCGTACCGCCGGTTCGTCGTATCGGTCGTCGCGCCGCCGGAACACGGTAGCGGTCGTCCTCACGAGCGCGCGTAGCTGCTCAGCGGCGCGCCCCGATCGAAACTCCTGCGCGAACCGGATGCCCACGCTGATCACGATCATCGCGCCGATGATGATCGGCCCCGCGAGCTCCTCGGGTGTGCTCCAGAGGTCGATAGCCGCGAGCCCTAGGAGTACCGCGTTGAATGGATTCTTGAACGCAGAGAGCAACTGGACGTACCAAGCTAGTGGCCGCTCGTGTGCAACCTCGTTCGGCCCGCATGTACGGAACACCGCCGCGGCGGTCGATTCGGTCAGCCCGCGCGACGTAGCATGTAGCTCGGCGAGCACCGCATCACTCGTGCATCGCGACGCGGCACGCAAGCGCTCGGCCTTCGCATCTTCCGTACGGGCGCCTAGGCGCTGATACGTCTTGCCGAAGGCAAAGGGCAAATCCATCGCGCTCTTGGTGTCGTGGGGCATGGCGTCGCCGTCTCGAGCCGCGAACAGCAGCCGGCATGCCACCGCGCATCATTCGCGCGAGCGCGCCGGATTGCTCGAATCCCCGCCCGATCGTCACGGCGTTCTGCAGTGGGGCCCGGGTCAGCGGTCCGGCGATTTGCGCTGACAGCCAACCTTCTCTTCGCGAGCAGCAGACGGAGTTCAGGGTGGGCACGTCCGCTGCTACGGGCGCTGCCGACACGGGATGAACGACTTCGTCGTCGACGCTCTTTTTCTCGGTGGCAGCGTGCTCCTTCTCCTCGCGACGTCACGCCTCCGAAGGCGGTCGCGGAGGAAGCGGAGCGTCCGGCGTCGCGCGCCGGACACCACCTTCGCGCGATCGCGCTGTCGGCGCGACGACGCGAGGCCGTGACTCGTCACGGCAGAATGTCGGCTCGCTCGACAGCGGAATCTGCACGTTGCGGCCATGCCCCCGTGGAGTGTGCGCCGACGATGGATATTCCGCACGGGCCGCGATGCGGCAAGGCGCTTGCTACGAGGCCGCGCCTTCCAACCCATCCAAGGCGGATCCATGAACCTCTTCACTGCGAAACGACGAGCAGCGTTGACGCCTATGCGCGTCGCGACGCCGTTCTTCGGCGTGATGGCAGCCCGCTACGCTGACTTCCCCGATAGCGCACCAAAGGTGTCGGTCGTCGTCGAAGGCTGCACGCATCCACGTCGTACGACGTTGCAGAGTCGGCGCCGACGATTGCTCGTTTTCGTCGTGCAATCGCTCGCCCTCGACGCCTTGGGCTGCGCGCCGAGCTACCTCGGCGCTCGACCGCCGTCACCGTTCGTTTCCGATGCGTACCTCGCCCATGCGCCGCCCGAGGCATTGCCCTCGGTACCAAGAGCGTCCCTGTCGGCGCGCGTGGGGTCAGATCCATCCGCAGCGACGGTAGAGTTGGATCTCTCAACGGTCATTCGCACCGTGGTCCTGTCCGATCCTCGGATCAAGGCGGCCTTCGAGGGAGTCGAGCAGGCTCGCGCGGACGTCACCACGGCCGCCCTGTTTCCGAACCCGACGCTCGCGGTGAACGTGGCCTTGGTACCCCTTCCGGGGGCCTCGTTCAATGCGGAGACGAAACAAGGCGGCCCCCCGCAGCTCGACATCGGATTGAGCTATGCGCTCGACACCATTCTGTTCGGGAAGCGGGATGCCGCAACGACCGAAGCAAAGATCGGGGTCGACGTCGCACTGGCAGACCATGCGGACGTCGCGCGCCAGCGGATCATCGACGCGATCGTATCGTTCTTCGATGTTCTCGAGGCGCGTGAGCTCGCGCGCCTTGCGCGCGAAGACCTCGAGCAACTCCAGCGACTTCAGACGATTACGGAGCGGCGCGTGGGGTTCGGCAGCGTCGGGCAGGTCGAGCTCGACCGCATCGAGATTGCCGTCGTCAGCGGGCGCCGGCGCGTCCTGTCCGTGGACGCAGAGCTCGACAACGCACGAACCCGATTGCGCTCTCACCTCCGAGGCGCCGCCGGTGCCCATCGCGCGGACGCGGCGGGAACACTCGACTTGAGCGCGCCTCCGGCTCCCATCGAGACGGAAAGTGTTCTCCAGCTGGCCGAGGAACATCGGCCTGACCTCGTGTCACTTCGCCGTCAGATCGATCGCGCCGACGCTGCGGTCGCCACCGCGAAACGCAACGCCTGGCCAACCGTCACGGTCTCGGCTGGCGTCACGCGGCAGTTTCAGCGGACCGCGAACGGCTTTCCGGACGCGAGCTCGATGGGCGGGGGCCTCGAAGTGTCGCTTCCATTCTTCGACCGCAACCAAGGAAACATCGCGCACGCTCGTTCGGCCGCGCGTCAGGCCCAAGCCCTCCTCGATGCCGGTCGAATCGACCTGCATGCAGAGGTCGAGCAGGCTCTTCGCAGCTATCGCGTCGCCTTCGAAAGGGTGACGACGTTCGACGTGCAGTCGCTCCAACTTGCGCAAGCCGCGCGCGCTCGGATCGAAGCTGCCTACGCCTTGGGAGGTCGCACGTTGCTCGAGGTGCTCGAAGCGCGGGCCGCGTATCGGGACGTCTTTCGTGAACATGTCAGTGCGCGAGCCGAGCTGCTCCGGTCGCTCCATCGCGTCAACGCAGTGGTTGGAAGTCAGGTGCTTCGATGAACGAGACAACGACCGACGCAAATTCCGAGATCGAGCCCGGTCGCGTCGTAGTGAAGCCCGGTGACGTCTCCTGGAAACGAAGCCAGCGTCTGAGCTGGGCGGGCACGGCGATCGTCCTCGTGGGCCTCGGCACCTACCTGGCGCTCGCGCGGCCTCCTGGTATGGGCACCGTCGCGAAGAGTCAACCGCCTGCCGTTGAAGTCACGCCGGAGGGGAGGCTCCGACTGCCTGATGCGCCAGCATTCGAACGGCGCTTGCAGCGCGTGAACATCGCGACGAGCCGCACGTCCGCACCCATCCTGGACGTAACCGGCACGCTCATGGCCGCAGTCGCGACCGACGGGGCGCAATCGTCGGCTAGCTGGCAGTTCGCCACCGGCGAGCTCCTCACGACGTACGCCGAGTGGTCTCAGTCCGAGGCCGACGTCACCTTCCGCGCAAAAGCTCTAGCCTCGACGCGTGCGCTCCACGATGCGCGGGTCGCCGCGCAGACGAAGGTCGTCGAGCGGCTGGAGAAGCTCGTAGAGGTCGGATCCGATTCGGCGCGCGATCTCGCCCTCGAAGAGGCGAACCTGCGCCAGACGAGGCTCGAGGGGGAAAAGTCGCTTCACGAAGCGGACAGCGAGCTGCGCGCCGCCCAGCGGAAGCAGACGGCGCTCGCGCGTCAACTCGAACAAGCTGGGCTCGCTCCGGACCTCCTGCGCCAACGAGAGCGGGGCAACGCGCTCCTCGTCGCGGAGATCCCCGAATCACGCATCGATCGGGTGCGGGCAGGCATCGGGGTCGTGGCACGGTTCTACGGCCGCCCCAACACTCCGCTTTCGGGGAAGGTCGCGCGCATTCTGCCGACCGTCTCCCCCGCCCAGCGGACATTGCGCGTGGTCGTGCTCCTCGACGACGCCGACCACACCCTTCGCCCCGGCATGTTCGCCGACGTCGGGCTCGGCACCGACGAACGCGGCTCCGTTTTGGTGCCATCCGAGGGCGTGCTCCACATCGGCCGCAGCGACTACGTCCTCGTCTCGTCCGGACCGAAGGAGCTCGAGATTCGTGAGGTCGTCGTGGGAGACACGCGAGGCTCCGATGTCGAAGTCATCGACGGTCTCGATCACGACAAGACAGTGATCGGACAGGGGGCGATTCTTCTCAAGGCCTTCGTCATCGATTCGCTGGCCAGAAAGGCAGCACGATGATCCCCGCTCTGATCCGCGCCGCGCTTCGGTATCAAGCGCAAGTCCTCATCGTCGCTGTGGTCATCACCGCGCTCGGTGTGTGGGCGACGATCGGCCAGAAGGTCGATGCTTACCCCGACATCTCGGCTCAACAAGTCTTCGTCACCACCGAATACTCGGGGCGCGCGCCCGAGGAAGTCGAAAAGCAGGTGACGATCCCCGTCGAAATCGCGCTCCGCAACGTCCCCAAGGTGACAACGATTCGCTCACGCACGATCTTCGGCCTTTCGGTCGTGCAGCTGATCTTCGAAGAAGGGACGGAAGCGTATTGGGCGCGACAACGAGTGCAAGAGCGCCTCGCATCGCTGGACCTCCCCGATGGCGCCACTCCCGACATGGGCGCGCTGACGACCGCATACGGCGAGATCTATCGCTACGAGCTCGTCTCCGACGGAGCCCATGACCTCATCGAGCTCCGTACACTCAACGACTGGATCGTCACTCCGCGCCTGCTGCGCATCTCGGGGGTCGCCGAGGTCGCCAACTTCGGCGGCTACGAGAAGGAGTTCTCGGTCGTCTTCAACTCGGCTCAACTCCAGCGGTACGGCCTGTCCGTGAGCGACATCGTCGACGCCCTTCAGAGCAACAACGGTAGCGCCGGAGGAAGCGTCATTCCTCGAGGGAGCATGTCCTTCGTCGTGCGTGGCCGGGGAGCTCTCCGAACCGTCGGCGACATGGAAAGCGTGTTCGTTCGATCCGTCTCCGGTTTGCCGGTCTACCTGCGCGACGTCGCGACGGTGGAGCTCGGTCATCCCGTGCCGTCGGGTATCTTCAGCAAGGACGCCCGAGACGACAGTGTCGAAGGCATCGTGCACTTGCTCAAGGGCGAGAATCCCTCGGAGGTGCTCGAAAAGGTCAACGTCGCGATCGCTGAGCTCAACTCCAGCGGGGTGCTTCCGCAGGGCGTCCAGGTGGTCCCGTTCTACGACCGCACTTTCCTCGTGCGGAGCACCCTCTTCACCGTCGTTCACAGCGTCATCTTCGGCGTGACGCTCGTGATCCTGGTGCTGATCTTCTTCCTCGGACGCCCGAGTATGGCGTTCCTCGTCGCGGCGACGATTCCATTTGCGTTGCTCGTCGCCTTGCTGCTCATGCGAATGACGAGGATTCCGATCGGTCTCTTGTCCATCGGTGCGATCGACTTTGGCATCATCGTCGACGGCGCCGTCATCATGGCGGAGAACATCGCCAAGCGGCTCGGAGCCTTGCCCCAGCCGGTCTCGCGGAAGGACGTCATCCGCTGCATTCGCGACTCCGCGCTCGAGGTCGAGAGCCCGCTTTTTCTGTCCATGTTCTTGATCATCGCGGCCTACCTGCCGCTGCTCACGCTCTCGAGTATCGAAGGGCTTCTCTTCCGTCCGATGGCGATGACGATCGTCTTCGCGCTGGTGGGCGCTCTAGCGTTCTCCTTGCTCGTGGTGCCGGTGCTCGCGGTCATGCTCTTTCGCAGAGGCTACAGAGAGTGGGAAAACCCGCTCATCGAGCGCTTGAAACCAATCTACGCCCGGTGGGTCGAGACTCTGCTTCGCCATCGATTCCAGGTAGCGACGCTCACGACAGGCCTGTTCGTCGCGGTACTGGTTTTCGTCCTGCCACGCTTGGGTATGGAATTCCTTCCCCATATGGACGAAGGCGCCATCTGGGTCCGCGCAAATTGCCCGGAAGGAACCTCCCTTACGCAGACCGCAACTTACGGGAAGAGGCTTCGTGAGATCGCATCCGACTTTCCCGAGGTCGCATTCGTGTCGGTGCAGACGGGACGCAGCGACGACAACCTCGATCCATTTCCTCCGAGCCGAATGGAGATCATGATCGGTCCGAAACCGCGCCAGGATTGGAAACGGTTCTCGAGAACGGACGAGCTGGTCGCAGCCATCGGCCTCCGGTACCGAGAAGAGTTCCCGACGCTGCGATTCAATTTCACGCAACCCATCATCGACAGCGTGACCGAGGACACGAACGGGACCTCGGCGAACCTCGCCATCGACATCTCTGGTGACGATCCGGAAGTGCTGCTCCAGCTTGCCCGTCAGACCAGGGAGATGCTCCGGACGGTTCCGGGGGCTCGGGACGTCAACATCGAGCAGGAGGGGCCGCAGCCGCAGCTCGTGATCACGCCCGATCGAGCGCTCTCCGCTCGATACAACGTGCGTATGGAAGACGTCACCAAGATGATCAACACGGCGGTGGGCGGGCAACCCATCGGGAGCGTCTATGAGGGCGATCGCCGCTTCGCCATCACGGCGAAGTTCCAACGAGACGCCTTGTCTTCGCCTGAAGCGATTGGGCGCCTACCAGTCCACAATGCGGATGGATTGCCGATTCCGCTCGCCCAGGTGGCCGATATTCGCGTGATGGATGGGCAAACGGTCATTGCTCGCGCCGACGGTCGCCGCCGAATGACCGTTCGCACCGACATCGTGGGAAGAGATCAGGGCAGCTTCGTGGCGGACGCGCAGGCCCGCTTTGGGGCGACTGTTCAGGTGCCGCCCGGATATGCGGTGGCGTGGCTCGGGATGTTCGAGAATCTGGCGCGCGCTCGGCACCACTTCGCCCTCCTCATTCCGATCACCATCGCAGCCATTTGCTCGTTCCTACTCATGAGCTTCCGGTCGATCCGCGCGGGGTTCGTTCTCATGCTTCCGATTCCCTTTTCGTTCATGGGCGCCATCCTCGCTCTCTACTTGCGAGGCATGCATGTGAACGTGTCGACCGCCGTGGGCTTCGCGACCGTCTTTGCGGTGTCGATCATGGACGGCGTGCTCATGGTGCGCGGCATCAACGCGTACCGGGAGAAGGGCGCAGGCATCGACGAGGCGATCGTCCACGGCCGGCTCGATCGCCTGCGTCCCATCCTGATGACCTCGACAGTCGCCATCCTCGGCCTCCTGCCCGCTTCGCTGGCCACTGGCCTCGGCTCCGACGTCCAAAGGCCCCTCGCGACGGTCATCATTTGGGGACTCTCGAGCTCGACCCTACTCACCCTCTTCGTGGTGCCCGTCTTCTACCGCATCTTCGTGCCGGCGCTCCCCACGCCCCAGGCGGACGACGACGGAGGTCGTCACCGACTGCTCCTGGCTCACGATAGGGGGGCCTCCACCTCCACTGGACGCCGTCGCGCAGCCAAGACGTGATTGCCTGATTCGCCCTGCCGCCGCGTCGTTCGCGATGAACGACCCGATGGTGCAGCCGGCGCCTTCGAGCTCGCAACCGACCAAACCGAGCTCGGGGACGATTTGCGGTCGAGCTCTTGACAAACTGGCCGACTGGCCAAAACATCCTGGCCGGCCAGTCAGAATTGAGGCGAAGGCAGGTGCTTGATGTTGCTCGACAACCTCTTCTCGATGCTGGGCGGTGTGGGAACTGCTGCCGCTCTGTTCGCGATCCTCGCCCTCGTCGGGAGTCCCGCGATCGGCGCGGTCGCGTGTCGTTCGACCCCGCTCCGCCGGCTGCATCCCCGCGGACGCTGACAGCGCCCGCAAGCAAGCAACGAGCGAGCTGTCGGCGAAGTCGCCGGCGCGAGCGTGACGAGCGAGCTCTCGGCGAGGTCGCGAGCAGGGGGACGGGCGAACGTTGACGATCGCGACTTCCGGACGTCATGCAAAGCGCACCGGCAAGACGGACGTGCCGACGCCGCGTGAGCCGGTATCGGCGAGGTCGTCGGAGCCCTCGGCGAAGTCGCTGGCGCGAGCAGGACTAGTGGGGCGGGCGAACGTTGACGATCGCGACTTCCGGACGGCATGCGAAGCGCACCGGCAAGACGGACGTGCCGATGCCGCGTGAGACGAACATGCGGGCGGAGCCGCGTGGCGCCGACGGCGGAGATGCCAACGCCGGAGACGTCGACGTGGCCGCATACCATCCGGCGACGTAGCTACCGGACCCCGGCGGCGTCCACACGGCGCCGAACAGCGGGATCCGCACCTGGCCACCATGCGTGTGGCCGGCGAGAGCGAGATCGATCTGCGCCGCCACGTTCTCGAAGACGTCTGGCGAGTGGAAGATCGCGATCCGCGCGGCGTCCGAGGGCGCGTCGCGAACGGCGGCGGCGACGTCCGCGGACCCGGAAATCGCGTCGTCGAGGCCGAGCAACCATACGTCCGGCCGGACGAGCCGTCCCTCGTTCACGAGGAGCGTCGCTCCGAACGAGGCGAGCTGATCGCGGTCGCTCGGCGGTGGCCTCCAGTTCTCCCAGTTGCCGCGCACGACCCAGATACCGAGCGGAGCATGAAGATTCGCAAAGAGCTCGCGCACAGGCGTGAGATCGCCGTCGTCGACGAGATCGCCGGTCACGACGACGAGGTCTGGACGCTCGCGCTGGAGGATCTCCACGACCTGTTTCTCGCGCGGGCCGAAGCCATGGGTGTGCAGGTCGCTGAGATGCGCGACGACGAGCGGCGTCCGGACGGGTGCCTCGACGTCATGGCGGGACACCTCGAGCCAGTACGGCTCCACGGCGGTGCCGTATCCGACGAGCAAGCCGACGACAGCGAGAACGCTCGCGGAAGCGATTCGGCGCGAGCGACGACGTTCTGCTGAAGACATGTTCGACCGTCAGCACTCACGGCAGAGCGAGAAGAAGGAGCGCGAGAAGAAGAGGAGCAAAGCGGGGAGCGGGAGCGGAAGGAGCCCGAGCGGGGCGGTTCGCCCGGCTCGTCGAATGTCGCCGCACGGGAGCAGAGCCATCAACGGAGCCCGAGCGCGGATCGTCCGATGAAAACCGGCACGGGTTGCCGGCTCGTCGCTTGCAGCCTCGACCGGGAACAGCGCGCTTCTCGGGCGCGCCCTTTCCAAAGAGGAGTTATCGACATGAAGTACGGAATCGCTTGGCTGCTCGGTGTCCCGCCCGTCCTCATCGCAGGCTGGTTCCTCCTGAACCACTGCTGAGGGAGCCGACGCGTCAGTAGCTGAGAACGGACTCGATGCGGCCCGGCGCGAGCACGCTGCGGCCCTTGAGGAACTCGAGCTCGATGACGAATGCGTACGCGACGACCTCGCCGTGCTGTGTGGCGACGAGGTTGGCCGCGGCCTTCGCCGTGCCGCCCGTCGCGAGGACATCGTCCACGATGACGACGCGTGCGCCTCGCTTGACCGATTCCTTGTGGATCTCGAGCTCCGCGGTCGAGTACTCGGTCGTGTACGAGACCTTGTCGACCGATGCAGGGAGCTTCCCCGGCTTGCGCGCTGGGACGAAGCTCGCGTTGAGCCGCGCCGCGAGCGCTCCGCCGAAGATGAAGCCGCGGGCCTCGACGCCGACGATCGCGTCGATGTGCTCGCCGATGAAGCGCTCGGCGATCGAGTCGAGGACGATGTGGAATGCACGCGGGTCCGCGAGGAGCGGCGTGATGTCCTTGAAGATGACTCCCTTCGACGGAAAGTCGGGGATGTCACGGATCTTCGACTTGGCGTAGGCGAGCGTCGCGGCGGACAGCATGCGTCGCATCTAGCTCATCTACGGAGACCCGTCGAATCCGGCGTCCGCGCCTCCACGCATCGCCTCGCGACGGGCCTCGATCTTCGAAGCCCGGATGGCGTGGCGCGGCGCGTGCGCGATGGTCGAAGGCGGCTTCGATCCTGGGTCTGCTCCGTCCTCGTGAAACGCGCCCCAGGCGACGATCGCGACGACGATCGCGATCGCAACGACTCCGGTGCGATTGAACATTCTCAGAGGCCGAGGCCGATCTTCTCGAGCAGGTGCTCGGTGATCCCGCCATCGTTCGCTCGCGTGAGATCGAGGATGAGCGGCGTGATCGACGCGGCGCCCTCGTCGTACGCGTCCGTGTCGGTACCCGGCTCCGGATCGTGACGGACGCCGGGCCCTCCGAGCCACATGTACTCGCGTCCTCGCGGATCGAGGCGGATGTCGATCACCTCCTCGTAGAGGCGCGCTCCGAGCCGGGTGCGCCGGACCTCGCCGGACCAAGGGGCAGGGAAGTTGAGGTTGAGGAGCGGCGTGTTCCGTGAGACCGACGGGCCAGGACGCGGAACGGCCGTGTCCTTCGTCTCGTCGAACAGCGCCCGCGCGAGCGTCGACGTCAGCTCCGCATAGCGCGGCAGCTCTCCCTTCGGATGCGCGCTCGAGGCGATCGCCGGGATGCCCCGGAGCGCGCCCTCGCGCGCAGCCGCGACCGTGCCGGAGTAGAACGCGTCCTGGCCGAGGTTGAGACCCCGATTGATGCCGGAGCAGACGATGTCCGGCCATCGCGGCAAGAAGCGCGTCCCGGCATGGAGCGCGACATAGACGCAGTCGGCGGGCGTTCCGTCGATCGCGAAGATGTTCTGTTCGACCTCGCGCGCACGGAGCGGGCGGTGGAGGCTCAGCGAGTGGCTGCTCGCGCTCTGCTCGTTCTCGGGCGCGACCATGATGACGTCGGCCCAGCTGCCGAGCGCGTCGAAGAGAGCACGGATCCCGCGGCTCGCATGGCCGTCGTCGTTCGAGAGGAGCACGAGCGGACGCCTTCCGCGATCGGCAGGCGGACTGGATGACGACGATGCAGCAGAAGCGGGGGAAGACACGGCGCGAACGCTAGCACTGTTCGGAAGCGGTTCGCGATCTCAGGTGCGCGCAGCGCGGTGGCCCCGCGCACGCGACGAGATCGGCTAGCATGCCGCGCCATGAAGCACGTCGCCTCGAGCATCGTCCTGGTCTCCACGGTCATGGCTGCTTCGCTCGGTACATCGTGTGCCGAGCCGGCGCGCCCGGCAGTCCCGCCGGTCACGACCGCAACGCCGCCGCGCACGATTCAAGAAGCTCCCTCGGAGAAGGGCACGAAGCTCATGACGCGAAAGTCCGACGTCGTCGACGTGCTGCACGGAGTGAAGGTCGCCGATCCGTATCGCTGGCTCGAAGACAGCGACTCCGCCGAGGTGAAGACGTGGACCGAAGCGCAGAACGTCCACACACGCAAGGCGCTCGACGCGATCCCGGGCCGTGAGGCGCTGAAGAACGAGGTCACCGAGCTCCTGCAGATCGGGTACGTGTCTGCCCCCGCCATCCGCCCGACCAAGAACGGGCCGCGCTACTTCCATACGAAGCGCGAAGGCGCGCAGAACCAGCCCACGCTCTACGTGCGTGACGGTCACGCGGGGAAGGACCGCGTCCTCATCGACGTCGCTGCGCTCTCCGACGACGGAACGACCGCGCTCGACTGGTGGTATCCCGCCTGGGACGGCCGGTACGTCGCGTGGGGAAAGAGCGAGTCCGGCAGCGAGGACAGCTTGCTCCAGATCCGAGACGTCGCGACGGGCAAGGATCTGCCCGACAGGATCGATCGCACTCGGCACGCATCGGTCGCGTGGCTCCCGGACGGCAAGAGCTTCTATTACTCCCGGTATCCGGAGCCCGGCACGGTGCCCGCCGGTGAGGAGCGCTATCACGCGCGCATCTTCCTCCACGTCATCGGGACCGATCCGAAGAGCGACAAGCTCGTCTTCGGCGAGGGACGCGACAAGACCGACGTCCCGCAGGTGATGATCTCGCCAAATGGCCGGTGGCTCGTCGTGCGCGTGCACATGGGCTGGGACAAGAGCGAGGTCTATCTGAAGGACCTCTCGAAGGGCGCCGACGCGAAATGGACGGAGGTCGCGGTGAAGTCGCCGGCGCTCTTCGATCCGATGCCGGAGAACGATCGCCTCTGGATCCACACGAACGACGGGGCGCCTCGCTACAAGCTCTTCGCCGTCGACTACGCGAAGCCGGAGCGCGCCGCCTGGAAGGAGGTGCTTCCGGAGACGAAGGACGTCCTCAGCGACGTCGACATCCTCAAGAACGAGATCGTCGTCACGTACATGCACGACGCCTCGTCACGCGTGGAGCGCTTCTCGCTCGACGGCAAGTCGAAGGGCCCGATCGCGCTGCCGGGGATCGGCTCGGCGTCGATCTCGAGCATGCCGGGAGGCGAAGAAGTCTTCGTCTCGTTCACCTCGTACGTCGTGCCGTATCAGGTGCACCGCGTCGATCTCCGTCAGGGCGCGCGGCTCGAGGCGTGGGACCGCGTCGGCGGGAAGTTCTCCGATCAGGGGATCGAGGTGAGCCAGATCTTCGCCACGTCGAAAGACGGGGCTCGCGTACCGATGTTCGTCATCTCGAAGAAGGGCCTGAAGCGCGACGGGACCAACCCGACGATGCTCTACGGCTACGGCGGCTTCAACGTGAACCAGACGCCTGCGTTCAGCGCGCGTGCGCTGGCGAGCGTGCAGCGCGGCGCGGTCTGGGTCACCGCGATCCTCCGCGGCGGCGGCGAGTTCGGCGAGGAATGGCACAAGGCCGGGATGCTCGAGAAGAAGCAGAACGTCTTCGACGATCTCTTCGCGTGCGCCGAGACGCTCTTCAAGGAGAAGATCACGTCGCCAGAGAAGCTCGGAGTCATCGGCGGCTCGAACGGCGGTCTGCTCGTCGCGGCGGCAGTGACGCAGCATCCGGAGATGTTCCGCGTCGGCCTCTCGCTCGTCCCGCTGACGGACATGATCCGCTACCACAAGTTCCGCATCGCGAAGCTCTGGATCCCGGAGTACGGCGACCCGGAAAACCCGGAGCACTTCAAGTTCCTCCAGGCGTATTCGCCCTATCACCGCGTCGAGAACGGCAAGCGGTACCCCTCGATGCTGTTCACGACCGCCGAGAGCGATACGCGCGTCGATCCGATGCACGCGCGCAAGATGGCCGCGCGGATGCAGGAGGCGCAGGGCGACCCCGAGCGCCCGATCTTGATCCGCGTCGAGACGAAGGCCGGACACGGCGCCGGCAAGCCCGTGACGAAGCTCGCCGACGAGCTCGCCGACGAGCTGTCGTTCCTGCTCCACGAGCTCCGCGCGCCGCTCTGATGAGTGCGCGCGCGGATCGGCGCGCCGCTCGATGAGTGTGTGCTCGGATCGGCGCGCCGTTCTGATCGGCATGCCGTTCTGATCGCCGCGCCGTTCTGATCGCCGCGCCGTTCTGATCGCCGCGGCGCAACGCAGGCGTCGAACGTGTAACGGATCGATTCGATCCGCGCCCGCACCTCACGGGATCGGGTCGATCCTTCCAGGGCTGCGCGAGATCCGCGGGCGATCGCGGCCCGAGCGAGATGGCACATCGAGTGCTCGGGGCGGCGTGCTCGACGGAACATTCCTGGCGCGACCGTCGCGCGCGCTCACGTCCCGGCGTGAGTCGTCCTCGTGCCGAGCGTCCGGCGCAGGCGAGTGTGCCCCTTTCGCTCGCCTCGAGCTCGGCAGCTTCTCCGCGCGACCTGAACGCGACGCGGGGCCTATTTTCCAGGCCGTTTCACGAAATCGACGCGCTTATGTGGACGGGTGTTCAGTGCTGAACGTAAGCTCACGTTCATGAGCCTCGAGATCGACGTCCTCCGCGCCCTCCTCCGTCTCGCTCGTCGCCGCACGCCGCCCACGCTCGAGCAGCTGCTCGTGCGCGTCGGCGGTCAAGAAGCCGATGTCAGCCGTGCGCTCCGCTCCCTCGCCAGGAACGGGCTCGTGCAGAAGACGCCGGCAGGTCTCCGCCTCTCGATGGCCGGCCTCGCGGTTGCCGTCGCCTCGGCGCAGCGCCCGCGTCCGGTGTCGCGTCCGCGCGCGCACGCCGCCTCCTCGGTCCCGCTCGTCCGCCGCCGCCGCGCTGCCTGAGGC
>JAEXCN010000347.1 GCA_023402175.1 Pseudomonadota bacterium
GTACTCCATCGCGAGATAGAGCCGTCCGTTCGACTCGCCGACGTCGTAGATGGCGACGACGTTCGGATGACTGAGCGAGGCGACCGCGCGCGCTTCGCGGAGCATGCGCGCCGACAGCTCTCCGAACGAGGAGCCGCTTTCGTGCTGTTTCGATGGGGAGGTCCGCGCGCTCTCCGGGACGATGATGATCTTCAGCGCGACGGTCCGCTCGAGGCGCGGATCGAACGCGCGGTAAACCTGGCCCATGCCGCCTTGACCCACGAATCCGCGGATCTCGTAAGGCCCGACAATGTCACCAGGTTTGAGCATCTTGCCCCGCGACGCGCCCGAGAAAAACTCGAGGAAGGAGAGTACGCCCAACCGATGCCGGCGGACACGGGGACGACGCGTTCGCCGGCCTTCCCGAGCACGGGCACGCGCCCGAGCGAACAAGCCGCGTCGTGGCCGGGCTATTCCAGGCGGCTGTCCCGGCCGCAAAAGCCTGCGAATTGCCTAGCGACGGATGAGGGCCCGTGGTATCCGTCCGGACCTTCGTCACGAAGCGATTCGTGATCTTCAGGAGATTTTCGACAGATGCCGAGTGATGCCGTCCAGTGCAAGCCGCTCGAGGTCGTGGTCAGCGACCGCGGGATCGAGCGCGCCATCAAGATGCTCAAGCGCAAGCTTGCCTCCGAAGGCGTCCTTCGTGAGCTCAAGATGCGCCGCCACTACATGAAGCCGAGCGTGAAGCGCCGGAAGAAGCAGGCCGAGGCCGCGCGTCGCCGCCGCAAGCGTGCGAAGCTCGACGCCGCGCCGCCGAAGGGCTGAGCAGCGAGTCATTCCTCCCTCGAAGGGAAAGAAGAGCGAGCATGCCTCTGCGGCATGCTTGCCTTCTGTCGTTTGTCTGGCGAACGTTTTCGCGGAGGGGGTTTATGATCGGCGCGTGAGCGACGCCCCGCGCCGTGCCGAAGCCGCTCCTGCCGCAAGCGATCCCGCTGCCGCTGAGCCCGACGACAAGCGTGACGCCGCGCTCCGGCGCGTCCGGAAGTTCGTCGCGACGTACGTCACGAAGGGGAAATACGAGCTCTATCCCGAGCCCGAGGTCGTCGAGAACGTCGTCCAGGGGCTCGCCGACAACCTCGTTACGCACGGCCGCATGTACTGCCCGTGCGCTCCGGTCGAGGACTCGAAGACGAAGGGCTCGGACATGGTCTGCCCGTGCAAGCCCCACCACGCAGACATCGCGCGTCAGGGATATTGCGACTGCGCGCTCTTCGCGTCGTCCGACTTCGTCGCCGCCGAGCGTCTCGCGAAGTCGGCGAAGTGACCGAGCGCGGCGGTTGCGACGAGCTCACCCAGAGCTTGCGAGCAGGAGAGTGACGTCGACGCGATGATGACGCCGGGAGAATCGGATCGAACAATCGACGCCCGCGAATCTTCCCGCATCGCGAACGGCAGTGCTCGATGCTCGACCATGGCGATTTGCGTACGGGTGAGGAGAACGGACCCGCACCGGCTCGCGTCCGACGGAGGTCTCGTCCGCATCTCTGCTGCGCTCGGCGCCGCGGTGCTCCGGTGGAGATTTCGCCGAGCGTCCTTCGCCCGCGAAAAACGCGTTCGCCTCCGCTCGTGTCTGTTCCTCCGGCCCGGCGGAAACCCGATGGCACGTCCGTCGCTCGAGCGCCGCCGGCTCTTCAAACACATGGGAGGTGGGTCGTGAAAACGATTCGCGTTGCAGCAGCAGTAACGTTTGCGGCCGCGGTGGGGTGTAGCTCGACGGTCGAAGACCCGAGCGCGAGCACGGGCGAGGAGACGTCGCTCCTCGCGCAGGCAAAGGACCGCAAGGCCGACGGCAACAAGGACAAGAACGACTGCGTCACGGACGCGAAGTTCGACCTCGGCGCCTGGGGCAAGGCGAGCAGCGACATGAAGTCGTTCTGGGACAACAAAGGTGACGCCAAGGTCGACTTGGGCGACTTGAAGGAGGCCAAAAGCGCCTTCTTCGACCTCTCGAAGGACAAGAAGGCCGAGTTCTTCGACGTCAGCAAGAACCTGAAGAATCGGGTCTTCGACAGCTTCGAAGCCAAGAGGGACGCCTTCCTCGATTTGGCGACGCAGAAGAAGGACGACTTCTTCGACATGGCGAACACCAAGAAGGACCAGGTCGAATTCAAGAAGGAAGACTTCGATTTCGACAGCGGCGTCGACCTCTCGAAAGAGGGCTTCGACTTCACGAAGAACGGCGTCGCGTTCAAGAAAGAGGCCTTCGACTTCAAGAACGATGGCGTGAAGAAGCTCCGCGACCTGAACGACGCGGTGAAGCCCGCTTCGTGGGGCGACGACTCGTGGGGCGGCGCCTCGTGGGGCGACGACTCGTCGTGGGGCGACGCAAAGGCGGACGACGCGGGGCAGGACGACGGCGGCGACAAAGACCCGTAGACGCCGTCGCGGGCCCATGCAGAAGAGCCGCCGGGGGAGATCTGGCGGCTCTTCGTGCTGTCGTGCGCGCCCGTCGGGGCCGATTCGATCAGGCGGCGCGGCGCTTCGACGTCTTGCCGTTCGCGGTCTCGGTCGTCCGCGCAGCGCGACGTGGCTTCGCCCCGTTCGTGAGCTTCGCCGGCTCCGGCTCGAGCAGCGCGACGATGCTCGCGACACGACGGTGGCGAACCGGCGTGTGCTTGAGCGAGGTCTTCGTCTCGATCGCATACCGGTTCCGGCGTCCGATCCGGGCGCGGCGGACGTATCCGGCGTTCACGAGATCGGCGACGATCTGGTGGGCGCCTCGCTCGCTGATCCCCACCGCGTCGGCGATCTCGCGGACGCGCGTGTCGGGATTGCGGGCGATGCAGAGGAGGACCTGCGCATGCGTCGTCAGGAGCGACCACCGTCGCTCGTCGTCACGCCGTGCCGTCGTTTCGAGTCGTTGAAGGCGTCGCATTTGTCCACGTCCTTCGGTCGGCGCTGCATTCTGCAGCGGTCTGAAACGGTTCTAAATGGCGGAAAACAAGCCGTCAAGACTCATGTGTTGCAAAACGCAACGTGCTCGGCGCGCCGCACGTCGCGGCGACGAGGAGCCGGTGTGCGACACCGGACACGCGCGCTCTCGGACGAGCCGGCGCACCGATGGCGTGCGCACCGCTCGACGCACTTCGCTGCGGGCCGGCGGCAGGAACGCTCGGCGCGAACCACGGGCGGATGGTGCTAGGTTCCGCCCCGCACCATGGCTCTCGAGATCCAAGCGCCCTGTCCGGCGTTCGACTTGCCCGGCACCGACGACAAGAATCACTCGCTCGCGTCGTTCGCGAACGATCTGCTCGTCGTGATCGTCTCCTGCAATCACTGTCCGTACGTCATGGCGTACGAGCCGCGCATCGTCGCCCTGGCGAAGGAGTACGGCGCGAAGAACGTGGGCTTCGTCGCCGTGAACGGCAACGATGCGACCCGCTATCCGGATGACGGCATGCAGCCGATGAAGGCCCGCGCACGCGAGCGCGGCTTCCCGTTCCCGTACCTGCGCGACGACTCGCAGGCGTTCGTGCGAGCGCTCGGTGCACGCTTCACGCCCGAGATCTTCGTCTTCGATCGCGAGCGGAAGCTCCGCTATCACGGCCGCATCGACGACAACCACCGGGACGAGTCCCGCGTCACGTCGCACGATCTGCGGAACGCGCTCGACGCGCTGCTCGCGGGGAACGACCCGCCCGTCACCGAGACGGTCGCGTTCGGCTGCTCGGTCAAGTGGAAGTGACCGCCGAGACACTTCGGCCTCGAAGTCATCCCACCGTGGTCGGCTTTCTCTCGACGACCTAGTCCGAAGCTCGACCGAAAAGCGTCGGCCGGAGCCGACACTCGCGATTTGTGCGCTCGAGCGGTGACTCCGGCGGTGCGCGGGCGCGATCGCGTCGCTAGATTCTGCGCCCCATGTCGTGGATCCAAATGCGTCTTCCCACGCGTCTTGGAATCACTCACGGAGCGCTCGTCGCTCTGTTGATCGTGCTCCTCGTCGTGACGCTCCAGGGGCTGCTCCGGATGCTCGGCGTCATGAACATCATCAGCGATCAGCGCCTCTCGATGCTCGACGGTGAAGAGGAGCTTCATCGATCGGCATGGGGGATCGAGGTCGCGCTCCGGCACGCTCGGAACGCTTGCGCGGACGGCGCGCCCGAAGCTACCGCGCGCGATCGCATCGAGCGTGCGCGCACGAGGTTCAAGGATGTGTTCGAGCGGCGAGGAACCGTCGCCGCGCCGCGTCTTCGAAGCACCGCGCTCCGCTACGAGGAGCTCGCGGCCGAGTCGCTCATGGGCCGCACGTGCCCGTTCCTCGGGCTGCCGACCACGGAGGAGCGGCGGATGAACCTCGACGAGGAGATGACCGATACCTGGATCGATCGACTCCACGAGCTCCACGAGGACATCGAAATGAAGGAGAGGAGCGCACGGACGATCGGCAAGCGGACGGCAGCGAGCGGCCTCGGCGTCGCTGCGCTGGGCGCGATCGCAGCCGTGCTCGTCGCTCGTCTCACCGCACGCAGCGTCACGCGACCCATCGCGCGACTCGCCGCCGACGCACGGCGCCTCGGCGACGGCGACTTCACGCCGATCGATCCGGTCGGAGGTCCGCTCGAGATCGAGGATCTCCGCCGCGACCTCGAGCGCACGCGCGAGAAGCTCCTCAGCGTGGATCGACTGAAACAAGCATTCCTCGCCAGCGTCTCGCACGAGCTGCGCTCGCCGCTCGGCAGGCTGCGCGAAGCGCTCGGTCTCCTCGGCGACGGGACGCTCGGCGCGCTGACGCCTCGACAGGCGCGGGTGCTCACGCTCGCCAGTCGCGCGTGCGAGCAAGAGGTGCGCATCGTCGAGGCGCTCCTCGACATGTCGCGCGTCAGCTCGGGCCTGCCCGTGCAGCGAGAGGCCGGCTGCGACCTCGAGAAGGTCGTCGAAGCCGCCGTGGACGCGGAGCGCCCGGCCGCCGTCGACCGCGCCGTGGAGATCCGAATCGAGCGTGAGGCGAGGCCGCCGACGGTGCGGATCGACTCGGCGCTGATCGAGCGTGCGATCGCGAACCTCGTGCGAAATGCCGTGTCCGTGTCACCGAAGGGGTCGGCCGTTCACGTACGAATCGGCGTCCCCGACGGCCGGCGCACCGTCCGGGTCGACGTATCCGACGACGGCCCCGGGTTGAGCGAGGCCGTGCGGAGCCGCATGTTCCAGCCATTCAACACCGCCCAGGTCGCCGATCGCCCGGCGGGCATCGGCCTCGGACTGTCACTTGCGCGCGAGGTCGCCCGCGCTCATGGCGGCGAGCTCGATCTCGCGCGCGGTGTCGGGCCGACGACGTTCCGGATGGAGATCCCGGTGGGGACGGAGGCAGAGAAATGACGAGGACGCGAAGCGAGGAACCGGCGAAGGTCCTCATCGTCGACGACGATCGGGAGCTCTGCGAGTTGCTCTCGATCAGGATCGAGGCCGCTGGATACGACGTCGCGGTCGAGCACGACGTTCGCGGCGCGCTCTCGCACGTAGGACGCGAGCGCGTCGACGCGATCCTCCTCGATCTCCGGCTCGGGCAAGAGGACGGCTTCGACGTGCTCGACGGAGTCTCGAAGCGCTCCCCGGACGTGCCGGTGATCATCCTGACGGCCCACGGCACGATCGACCTCGCCGTCGAGGCCATGCGAAAAGGCGCGTTCGGCTTCGTGACGAAGCCGTTCCACGATCACGATCTCCTCCAGAAGGTCGAGCACATGGTCGAGAGCCATCGGCTCCGGCGCGAAGTGGCAGGCCTCCGTCGGATCGTCGGCGGCTCGGACCAGCGCGCGCGCCTCGTCGGTGTGAGCTCTGCGATCGAACGCGTACGCGAGAAGGTCGCCCTCGTCGCCCAGACGGATACGACGGTGCTCGTCCTCGGCGAGTCCGGAACCGGCAAGGAGCTCGTCGCCCGCTCGGTCCACGCGCTGTCTCCAAGGAGGGAAGGGCCGTTCGTCGCGGTCAACTGCGCCGGTCTGTCGGCCGAGCTGCTCGAGAGCACGCTCTTCGGTCACAAGCGCGGTGCGTTCACCGGCGCGGTCTCCGATCGGGAAGGTCTGTTCGGTGCGGCGAAGCGCGGGACGCTTTTCCTCGACGAGATCGGCGAGACGCCGCTCGGCGTGCAGGCGAAGCTGCTCCGCGTGCTCCAGGACAAGCGCTTCCTCCCGGTCGGCTCGACAATCGAGCAAGAGGCGGACGTTCGGATCATCGCGGCGACGAACCGCGATCTCAAACAGGAGGTCGTCGAGAAGCGTTTCCGCGAGGACCTGTTCTACCGGCTTCACGTCGTTCCCCTCGCGATGCCGGCGCTGCGCGAGCGGCTCGACGACGTGACGCTTCTCGCCGAGATGTTCCTCGAGCGCGCTGCTGCACGCGCGGGTGTTGCCGTCCCGCGGCTCGGTGCACGTGCGCTCTCCGCGCTCGTTGCCCATACGTGGCCGGGCAACGTCCGCGAGCTCGAGAACGTGATGGAAGCCGCGGTTCTCCTGTGCCGCGACGGTGAGATCGATCTCGATCACCTGCCCGGCGTGGGGGTCTCCGCGCCCGCAGGCGATCCGAGCGCCTCCGACCTGGCGCAGGCGACGACGCGACTGATGACCGTCTACGCGTCTGCGGACGCGCCCGTGCCTCCGCCGCTCCGCGAAGCCCGTGACGCTTTCGAGCGAGCGTATCTCGAAGCCGTCCTCTCTCGCGCAAACGGGAACGTCACGGCTGCCGCGAAGATGGCCGGACGCAACCGGACCGACTTTTACGACCTGATGCGAAGGCACGGCTGCTCGCCGCAAGACCACAAACGCGACTGACGAGCATTCCCGTTGACGTGTTAGCCTCGTTCCCGTGACGACCTACGAGAACGGGAACGGCAACGGGACCACCTCTCTCTTCCACGCCGGCGAGAGGCCGCGTGGAGGTCGATTCGCGCTCTTCGAGCCTCCGCCGGTCGATGCGGTGGCGGTGGAGGAGCGCGCCGCCGCGCTCGCAAAGCGATCCATCAAGAAGGCCACGAAGGTCTCCGGCCTGAAGCTCTCCATCAGCATGATGGACCTCACGACGCTCGAGGGTAAGGACACGCCGGGCAAGGTCCGGCAGATGTGCCAGAAGGCGCTTCGTCCGCTCGACAGCGACGGCAGCATCGGTCCGTGCGCAGCGGTGTGCGTCTATCCGAACCTCGTGCCCGTCGCGAAAGAAGCGCTTCGCGGATCGAACGTGAAGGTCGCGAGCGTGGCGACCGCGTTCCCGAGTGGACAGTCGCCGCTGCAGGTGAAGCTCGATGACACGCGGCGCGCCGTAGATCTCGGCGCCGACGAGATCGACATGGTGATCGACCGGGGCGCGATGCTCATGGGCGACTACGGCAAGGTGTTCGACGAGATCGCCGCCACGAAGGAGGCGTGCAGTCATGCGCACCTCAAGGTGATCCTCGAGACGGGTGAGCTCGGATCGTACGACGTCGTTCGCAAGGCGAGCGAGATCGCGATCGCTGCCGGCGGCGACTTCATCAAGACGTCGACCGGCAAGATCCAGCCCGCCGCAACGCCGCCGGTCACGCTCGTCATGCTGGAGGCGATCCGCGATCACTTCTATGCGACCGGCCGCAAGATCGGCATGAAGCCGGCGGGCGGCGTTCGCACGGCCAAGCAGGCGCTGCACTATCTCGTCATCGTGAAAGAGACGCTCGGCGATGCGTGGCTCACTCCCGACCTGTTCCGGTTCGGTGCGAGCGCGCTCTTGAACGACGTGCTCATGCAGCTCGAGAAGGAGCGCACGGGCAACTACCAGGCGTCGGACGACTTCTCGAAGGATTAGGATCAAGTCGGCGGGTTCCGAGCTACCCTGATGCGGGGGTGATGAAGCGCGCCAGTAAACCGCCCACGCCGCTCCAGACATCGGCTCACGACGACGGATCGCGCTCCCGTAAGGTCGCTGCCGATGTGCCGGGGCGCGCGCCGCCCGTAGCGAGCGGGCCGCGCAACATCTCGCCGTTCGCCGCTGCGAGCGCGCAGTCTGACGCCGACGACTACGCCGAGTCGCTCGACGACATCGTCGAGGAGGACGTCGATCCCGACGACCTCGATACTCATCGGCCGGCGGCTCCGACGATCCCGTTCGTCCCGACGCCCGAGGCCGAGTGGCGGCCGGCGCCGCTCCCGAGCTTCGGGAACCACCGTCCACCGTCCAGTCACAGCCTGCCGACGGCGCCGAACCGGACGAACCCGGCGCCGGATCGATCGATGGAAGCCGCGCTCCGCGAGCAGATGTGGAGCGGCCTCGCGGCGCCGCCGACACAGACGGCCCAGACCGGTCCGCACATGCCGGTGCAGCTGCACCGCGGCTACGCTCACGTTCCACCCGCACCGACCTCGTCGAGCTCGGTCATCTCGTCGCCGGGATCGGGCGTGTCGGGGACCTACGCCACGATCTCGGAGCAGCGCGCCCTCGCGGCGGCTCGGACGGGGAGGGGGACGCACCCGGACGACGAAGGATGGCCGCTCGGCTACGTCGTCGCGTCAGCCTTCTTCCTCGCGATCGCGACGGTCGGCTTCGGTCTGTGGCTCGCGTTCGAGGTCATCGCGCTCTGAGGGAAAGTCCTCGGTACTCGGTCCGACGACTGGAGACTGGCGCCGGAGGGGTGGTGTAGGATCGCCGTCATGGCGCAATCGTTGACGAAGACCAGCGGTACCGACATCGAGCGCACGGTGGCGGACAAGACCGCGCTCGATTTCGGCCGGGCCTGGGAGTACGCGCCGGCACCGGAGGCCGCGGATCACGTCAAGATCGATCCCAAGTACGGCCTGTTCATCGGTGGCCGGTGGGTCAGCCCGCGGAGCGGCAAGCACTTCCAGACCATCAGCCCGAGCACCGAGCAGGTCCTCGCCGAGGTCGCGGACGGCAGCGCCCAGGACGTCGACGACGCGGTCAAGGCCGCGCGCGAGGCGTACGAGAAGTACTGGTCGAAGCTGCGCCCTGCGGATCGTGCAAAGTACATCTTCCGCATCTCGCGCGCGATCCAGGAGAAGGCGCGCGAGCTCGCCATCGTGGAGTCGATGGACGGCGGCAAGCCGATCAAGGAGTCGCGCGACGTCGACGTCCCGCTCGCCGCGGCGCACTTCTTCTATCACGCGGGCTGGGCCGACAAGCTGGACTACGCGTTCCAGGGGCGCAAGGTCCGCCCGCTCGGCGTGGCCGGTCAGATCATCCCGTGGAACTTCCCGCTGCTCATGGCCGCTTGGAAGATCGCGCCCGCGCTCGCTTGCGGCAACACGGTCGTCCTCAAGCCCGCCGAAACGACGCCGCTCACGGCGCTGCTCCTCGCGAAGATCATCGAGGAAGCAGAGCTGCCGCCGGGCGTCGTCAACATCGTCACCGGCGCAGGTGAGACCGGCGCTGCCCTCGCGAACCACCCCGACGTGAACAAGGTCGCCTTCACGGGATCGACCGAGGTCGGCAAGCGCATCCAGCGCGCCGTTGCGGGGACGACGAAGCGCCTGACCCTCGAGCTCGGCGGCAAGGCGGCGAACATCGTCTTCGCGGATGCGCCGCTCGATCAGGCCGTCGAGGGCATCATCAACGGCATCTACTTCAACCAGGGCCACGTCTGCTGCGCGGGTTCGCGGCTCCTCGTCGAAGAGAGCGTGCACGACATCCTCGTGCGCAAGCTCCGCGACCGCATGCAGACGCTCCGCATGGGCGATCCGCTCGACAAGAACACCGACGTCGGCGCGATCAACTCGAAGATGCAGCTCGAGCGCATCCGCGAGCTCGTCGCCTCGGGCGAGCAGGAAGGCGCCGAGCGCTTCAGCGCGCCGGTGAAGATCCCGGAGAAGGGCTTCTGGTTCCCGCCGACGTTCTTCACGGGCGCGAGCCAGTCGTGCCGGATCGCGCGCGAGGAGATCTTCGGACCGGTCCTCACGATCATGACGTTCCGTACCCCGGACGAGGCGATCGAGAAGGCGAACAACACGATGTACGGCCTCTCTGCGGGCATCTGGACCGACAAGGGCGCGAAGATCTTCATGCTCGCGACGAAGCTGAAGGCGGGCGTCGTCTGGGGCAACACGTTCAACAAGTTCGACCCGAGCTCGCCGTTCGGCGGTTACAAGGAGAGCGGGTTCGGACGTGAGGGCGGACGCCAGGGTCTCGCTGCGTATCTGGAGGTCGAGTGATGGTCGAGAAGAAGAAGACCGAGGCGGCGTCGGCGACGGCGGGATCGACGGAGACCGCAGGCACGTCGCGCTCGCAAGACGCCCTGCGCAGCACCGGCGAGGCCTCGCTCACGAAGACCTGGACGACGCAGAAACCGCGCGTCTCCGTCGCGAAGGCGTACAAGATGTTCGTCGGCGGAGCGTTCGTCCGCTCCGAGTCGGGCCGCTACTTCCAGGTGCAGGGCACGAAGGAGAACGAGCCGGGCGTCGTCGATCTCGATCCGGATCCGGAGGTCGTCAACGTCCCGCGTGGCTCGCGCAAGGACGTCCGTGACGCCGTCCTCACGGCGAAGAACGCGCTCGGCGGCTGGGAGAAGCGCACCGCGTTCAACCGCGGTCAGATCCTCTACCGTCTCGCCGAAGTGATGGAGTCGCGCCGCGCGGAGCTCGTGCAGTCGCTCGTCCGCGCAGGCACCCCGGAGGTCGCCGCCGTCGCCGAGGTGGAAGCGTCGATCGATCGGGCAGTGTTCTACGCCGGCTTCGCCGACAAGTACTTCTCGCTGCTCGCCTCGTACAACCCGGTCGCGGGTCCGCACTTCAACTTCAGCGTCCCGGAGCCGATGGGCGTCGTCGGCGTCGTCGCGCCCGAGCGGCCGGCCCTTCTCGGGCTCGTCTCGACAGTTCTTCCCGTCATCACCGGCGGTAACACCTGCGTAGCGCTCGCGAGCGCAGCGGACCCGCGCACGGCGATCGTGTGGAGCGAATGCGTCGCGACGAGCGACATGCCCGGCGGCGTCGTGAACGTCCTCACGGGGCACGTGAAGGAGCTCTCGCCGCATCTCGCGAAGCATCGCGAGGTCATCGGCATCGACGCGTGGATCGTCGATGCGGACCTCCGTAAGACCGTCGAGGTCGAAGGCGCCGACAACGTGAAGCGCGTGAAGACCCACGTCCCGATGGATCCCGACGCCTGGCTCGACGACCGCAAGGGCCAGGGCCTCGGCTGGATCGAACGATTCCTCGAAACGAAGACCGTCTGGCATCCGGTCGGCGTCTGACGGGGATGACTTCGCCGTCGAAGTGAATCCTGCCGCGGTGAGCCACGGCAGGATGGCTTCGACGTCGAAGCGCGTCGCGCGCGACCGTCAGGCGGCGCGGGCGGCTTCGAGGGCTTGCTCGAGCGTGAGCGAGGCGTCGTAGAGCGCTCGGCCGACGATCGCGGACTCGATGTTCGGGATGGCGGCGAGCGCTTGGAGATGTGCGGTCGTGGCGACGCCGCCCGACGCGATGACGGGGAAGGGCGAACGTTCGGCGAGGGCGGCCGTCGACGAGATGTTCGGGCCGGCGCCCATGCCGTCGCGCGCGACGTCGGTGTAGAGGACGGCCGCGATCGGCGCGCCGGAGAGGGCGAGGACGACGTCGGCCGCCGACACGCGCGACACCTCGGTCCATCCCTCCGTCGCGACGAACCCGTCCTTCGCGTCGACGGCGATGACGACGGCGCCGGGATGCGCCGCTGCGAGCGTGCGCACGAGCTCCGGGTCTTTCACCGCCGCCGTGCCGAGCACGACACGCTTCGCGCCGAGCGCGAGATAGCTCTCGAGCGCCTCGCGCGTGCGGACGCCTCCGCCGACCTGGAGGATCCCGCCCGCGTTTGCCTGCGCGATCGCACGGATCATGTCCGTCTGCACCGGCGCGCCGGCCTTTGCGCCCTCGAGATCGACGACGTGGAGGCGATCGGTGTGTGCGCGGAAGGAGCGCGCGACCGCGGGCGGATCGTCCGAGTAGATCGTCGGATCCTCGTAGCGACCTTGCTTGAGGCGAACGGCCTTTCCGCCGAGGAGATCGATCGCCGGCAGGATGAACATCAGGCCGTTCTCCGTGTCACGTTGGTGAAGAAGCGCTCGAGCGCGGCGAGGCCCTTGCTCTGGCTCTTTTCGGGGTGGAACTGGATACCGACGACGTTGTCCTTCTGGACGGCGCTCGCGAACGTCGCGTCACCGTATGTGGTCGTCGTCAGGACGACGGACGGATCTTCGGGGACCGCGACGTACGTATGCGCGAAGTAGTAGTGGCCGGGCTCGACGATCGGGCTCGTTCCCGAGCCCGTCGGCTCAGCGCGGTTCCACCCGATGTGGGGCAGCGGGTGGGGCCGACCGAGCTCCGGATCGTCCCCGGGGACCAGCCGGCGGACTTGTCCGCGAAGCACGGAGAGGCCCTTGGCGCCCGGAGCCTCGTCGCTCTCTTCGAACAGGATCTGCAGGCCGAGGCAGATACCGAGATAGGGCGTACCGGCGCGGACCTTCTCGAGGACGGCTTCCCGAAGCCCTCCGTCGAGCGCGGCGGCGAAGGCGCCGAACGCACCCTGACCGGGCACCACGAGCACGTCGGCCCCGCGCGCGAGCTCCGGATCCGCGGTCGGGATGATCTCGCGATTTCCGACGGCGGAAGTGGCGCGATCGAGCGCACGAAGGACGCTCCGCACATTACCGACCCCGGTGGCGAGCGCGATGATCCGCATCCGGCGAACCCCATAGCACGGGCCTCGGAGCCCGTGTATCGTCAGCGCGCTCAGCCGCTGGCCGTGAACGCAAGCGCGCAGCTCCCATGGGCTCATGGGGAACCAAAAGAGGGAAGGGTAACGCCATGGCTTTTGTCTCGATCCGTAAGGTCGTTGGTCCCGCACTCATGCTCGGCCTGGTCGCTCCCGCGATCGTGAGCTGCGCCGCCGCGCAGGGCGCGATGAACAAGGCGAACGACGTGACGGGCGGCGCGATCGGCGGCAAGTGCCCGGACCTCACGAAGGTCGAGGCCATCATGGACTTCGACTTCGCCTCGAACTTCAAGATCGACGCGGCGGCCGGCGCAAAGCTGAAGGCGGGCACCGCCGCGGCCGTGGAGATCAAGGGCTTCGCGGATCAGGTGGACGCCGATCTCAAGCTCTCTTGCGGCAACATCGCGAAGGACCTCGGCGAGACGGGCGACTTCAAGGACGGCAAGGCCGCGTGCGACGCCGCCATCAAGGGCCTCAACGCCGTCAAGGCGAAGCTCGGCGCCGGCGCCAAGATCGCGCTCACGGTGAAGGAGCCGAAGTGCCAGGCGGATCTGCATGCGTATGCGGACTGCGCGGGCAAGTGCGACGCGAAGCTCTCGGGCGGCAGCGCGAAGGTCGAGTGCGAGCCAGGCAAGCTCTCGGGCAAGTGCGATGCGAGCTGCGAAGGCACCTGCGACGTGCAGGGCGGCGCCAAGTGCGACGGCCAGTGCAGCGGCACCTGCGATGCGGAAGTGAAGGGCTCCTGCTCCGGCAAGTGCAACGGCAAGTGTGACGGCAAGGCGTCGAATGGCGCGTCGTGCGCGGGCACCTGCGACGGCAAGTGCGAAGGCGGCACGGTCAAAGGCGAGTGCAAGGGCAAGTGTGGCGGCAGCTGCCAGCTCAAGGCGCAGGCCAAGTGCGAGGGCACGTGCAGCGGCAAGTGCAGCGCGGAGTTCAAGGAGCCGAAGTGCACCGGCGAGGTGAAGCCGCCGGAGATGAGCGCCGACTGCAAGGCGCACTGCGATGCCGACGTCTCGGCGAAGATGGAGTGCACGCCGGCGCAGGTCGGCCTCGCCGTCAGCGGCGCGGCGGACACGAAGCTCGTGAGCCAGCTGCAGGCGACGATCGAGAAGAACTTCCCGCTCCTCCTCAAGGTCGCCATCGGCATCGGTGAGCGCGGCATCAAGACCGCGGGCAACGTCCAGGCCGTCGTCGAGGGCATCAGCGCGAGCGTCGAGACGATCGCGAAGACCAGCGGCGATCCCGCGAAGGCGGGCCTCATCGCCGGTCAGATCACGGCGTGTCTCGGTGACACGTTCAAGGGCGCGATCGGCGCGGCCGGCAGCCTGAAGGCGAACATCAACGTGTCCGTCGACGTGAAGGCGAGCGCGAGCGCGAGCGCCGGTGGTAGCGCCAAGGGTGGTACCGGCTCGCCGGAGTGATCGTGCTGCGGAAGCCTTCCTCGATCACGAAGGGGAGTCCGAGGACAGGACGCGAGGCCCGGCGCACACGTGCCGTGGCCTCGCGAGCCGCCGCGCTCTCTGTCGCCGCGCTCGTCGTCGTGGCGTGCGGGTCGAAGAAGGACCCGGCGCATCCGGCGGTCACGGCGACGGTTTCCGATCGCTGTCCGGATCTCACGAAGGTCGACGAGCTCGCGGCGTTCGACTTCGCGAAAGAGTACGCCCTCTCGCGTGACGCGGCGGAGAAGCTGAAGGCCGCCGCGCTCGCGGCGATGGAGATCGGAACGCTCTCGGAGAAGCTCGACGCGGACTTCGGCATCTCATGCGCGCAGATCGCCCACGACCTCGGCGACAAGGGCGACTGGCGGAGCGGAAACGAGGCGTGCGCCGCCGCGATCAAGGCGGTCCAGGACGCGCGCGCGAAGCTCGGACCGAAGGCCCAGACCCAGCTCGTCGTACGGGAGCCGGTCTGTCTCGTCGATGCGGCGCTCGTCACGAAGTGCGCGAGCATCTGCGATTCGTCCGTGCCCGCCGGTAAAGTCCGCGCCGAATGCGAGCAGAAGGCGGGCCGCTGCGACGGCAACTGCGAAGGCTCGTGCGAGTCCAAGGGCAGCGTCAAATGTGACGGCCTCTGCAGCGGCACCTGCGAAGGGACGATCAAGGGCACGTGTGGTGGCCGATGCGTCGGTACCTGCGACGGTAAGCGCGTCAACGGAGGCTGCCTCGGCGTCTGCGTCGGCACGTGCGATCGCGGCGCGATGTCCGGCGAGTGCAAGGGTCAGTGCACGGGCTCGTGCAAGCTTGCGAAGCCTGGCATCTGCGACGGCGTCTGCTCCGGGGCGTGCACCGTCGAGCTCGCGGACGCGAAGTGCGCCGGCGGGTTCAAGCAGCCCGAGGTGAGCACCGACTGCCGTGCACGCTGCGACCTCGCCGTCATCAACCACACCGATTGCTCGACCCCGCAGGTCGGCTACGTCGTCGTCGGCGCGAAGGACCGCGAGGCCGGCGAGGCCATGAAGGCGGCCGTCGACAAGTCGTTTCCCGCGCTCCTCGAGATCCTCCACGAGGTCGGCGACAAGGGATCGAAGCGCGTGCTGAACGCGCAGGCCGTCATCGAGAGCGCCCGCACCGGCTTCAAGGAGATGGCGCACTCGGGCGGGAAGGGCACGACCGACGCCTCCGAGGCGCAGCTCGTGAAGTGTTTCGATGAGCCGTTCAAGAAGGCGGTCGCCGTCGCGTCCACCGTGAAGACCGGCATCGATCAGGCGATTGCCGTCCGCGACGAAGCCTCGAAGTGACGCGCAGCGGCGACGATGGCTCGCGTCATGAGCCGGTGCTTCTACGCGGAGCACCTTTCATTCCAAAAGATAACGTCGTGCCGAGTTCGCAGTAGGTTCGCCGCGGCGGAGTTGGTAGGAGACGCTCATGTTTCCAAGAGCCCTCGCCGCGGTACTCGGAGTCGGAACGCTCGTCGCAGCCTGTTCGTCGTCCACCGGCGTGACGCCGGCGGAAGAGACCGACACGAACGTCGACGCTGGAACGAACGAAGACGCCGGCCCGACGCAGCCGAACCCACTGCCGGGCTGCCCGCAGGACCCGGGGCCTCCTGAGGTGACGTTCGATCCTGCATCGACGACCGATCCGGTCGGCGGGGCAGACAAGTTCACGATCGCGCAGGCGCTCGAGGGCTACCCCGAATCGAGCGGCGTGCTCACGGCTCTCATCACGACCGAGAAGGGGACGATCCGCTGCGAGCTCGACGAAGCGAAGGCGCCGATCTCGGTCGCGAACTTCGTCGGCCTCGCGCGCGGCACGCGTCCGTACAAGACCTCCAGCAAGTGGCGGGTGGGCCGCTTCTACGACGGCCTTATCTGGCACCGTGTCATCCCCGATTTCGTCATCCAGGGTGGTGACCCCAAGGGCACGGGGACGGGCGGTCCGGGATACGACCTCGTGAACGAGAACCACGTCGACGAACCGGCGGGAACGCTCGCGATGGCGGCGAGCGACGTCCCGAGCGGAAGCCAGTTCTACATCGTCACGGGCACGGGCCCGGCCGCCAAGTACAACGTCTTCGGCAAGTGCGAGACCGAAACCGCGATCGCCATCGCTGCCGAGCCGCGTGACGCGAAGGATCGCCCGCGCACGCCGGTCCACATGCAGCGGATCGACATCGCGCGCTGCCCGAACTGAGCTCGTAGCGGCCGGACATCCGCGCGCATTCGCCATCTCGATTTCGCACTGCCCGCGCGAGATCGGAGTCGCTCATCCTCGCTTTCCAAGAGCGCCATGTCTTTTTGGGGGGAGATTCACCGCTCAGTTCTGGTCTCTATCGCGTCTTGCGGATGTCTTCTCGCGGGCGAGATTTACAGGGAGACAGGGGGACAGGGAGATCAGAGGGAGGGGCCCCGCTTCAATTCCGACCTGGACCCTCGTCGCCTCTCACGAAACGCTTCGCGCATGCGTGATCCCTTTAGAGGAGTAACGCTTGAAGTCGTTGAAATGAGTCTTCTCTGCCTGGCGCGCGCGCGCGGACTTCGAGGAGCA
>JAEXCN010000386.1 GCA_023402175.1 Pseudomonadota bacterium
ATCGACGCGGCGAAGCGCTACCCGCTCGTCCTCGTGTTCCACGGCGACGGCGGCGACGCCGCGGGGTTCCACCGCGCGTGGCCGTTCGAGCGCGCGACGGGAAAGGACGCGTTCCTGGCGTACCTCGACGGGATCCGCGCGACGTGGGATCTCGAGACGACGAAGAACAACCCCGAGGTCGCCTTCGTCGAGGCGGTCATCGGCGAGATCGAAAAAGCGCATCCGATCGATCGCGCACGCCTGTTCGCGACGGGGTATTCGAGCGGAGGTTTCCTCGCGAACGTGCTCGCCTGTCATCGGCCGGGCCTTCTTCGAGCGATCGCCTCGAACGCCGGCGGCGCTCCTTACAATCAGCTCGAGAAGTGGCCGAATGGGTACCCGAAGTGCCCGGGGCAGAAACCGGTTGCGATGCTCGCGCTGCACGGCGAGCGCGACTTCGGCGTCACGCTCGACAGCGGACGCTTCTCCGCCGAGTACTGGGCATACGTGAACGGCTGTAAGGCCGACGAGATGGAAACGAGCGGATACGCCGAATGCCGCGTCTATCGCGGCTGCCCTGCCGGCAACGCGGTCGGGTTCTGCTCGATCCCGCCGCTCGGCCACTGGGTGTGGGACGAGGCGGCGGAGGCGTCGTGGACGTTCTTCGAGCGTCAGTGACCGGGCATGCTCGGAGCCGATTGCCCTTCCCCCTTCGTCGCGTGCGCGCGCGCGCTCACCGCCTCGCAGCGCAGTGAGATCTTGCCGAGCTCGCGGACGAGATAGTCGCGGAACGCGACCACGCGCTGGGGCACGTACCGCGCCGACGGGTACACGACGTTCAGCATCGAGCCGGTGAAGCGCCAGTCGGGGAGGACCCTCACGAGCTTGCCCGACTGCTCCTCGCGTCCGGCGAGGAACAGCGGCAAGAGCGCGATCCCGCCACCCGCGAGGATCGCCTTCTTCAGGAAGGAGATGTCATCCGACGCGATCGAGCCGCGTGGCTGGGCAGTCTGCTCTTCGCCATTCGGCCCGGTGAGCTTCCAGGCCATCGTCCCGGAGTCGGTCCGGAGGATCACGCAGTCGTGCTCTTCGAGCTCGGCGAGCGTCTTCGGAGCGCCTCGCCGTGCGATGTACCGAGAGGACGCGTAGAGCCCGAGGTCGAGCGATCCGGCGCGCCGCGCGACGAGAGATTCGTCGCGGACCGGCCCGGCACGGACGGCGAGATCGAAGTTCTCGGCGACGAGATCGACGATGCGGCTCGCGAGGCGGACTTCGACATGCACCGTCGGATGCCGGCGTACGAAACGCGCGACGATCGGAGCGACCGCCCACACGCCGAGATCGACCGGCGCCGTCACGCGGATGGGTCCACGGAGCTCGCGCTGGAGATCGGACGCCGCCGCCGTCGCCTCGTCGATGTCGGCGAGCGCGCGAGACACGCGGTTGTGGAACGCCGTCCCCGCATCGGTCAGATGGAGCTTGCGCGTCGTCCGGTGGAGGAGCCGCACGCCGAGGTCTTGCTCGAGCTGAGCGATGCTGCGGCTGACGGATGACTTCGGTAGGCCGAGCGCCTTCGCGGCCGCGGTGAAGCTGCCGTCCTGGACGACACGGACGAAGGCAGAGACATGGTTCAAATCCATACTGTTCACATTCTACGAACGATCCGTCGCTCAGCGCTCTACTAATCCTCGTCGACGCAACAGTGTACGTATTAGGTCGTTCGGAGGCGATGACGATGGATGTTTTGCGTGTGCTCGGGATCTCGGGAAGCTTGCGAAAGGGATCGTTCAACACGTCCCTCCTCCGTGCGGCGATCGAGATTGCGGAAGCCGAGAAGCTGCCTATCCGCTTCGACGTTGCCGACATCGGCACGCTCCCGCTGTACAACGACGATGTCTACGCAGCGGGTATTCCCGAGCCCGTGAAGAAGCTCCGCGACGCGATCGGAGCCGCAGATGCGATCCTGTTCGTAACGCCCGAGTACAACTTCTCGATGCCGGGCGTCCTCAAGAACGCGATCGACTGGGCATCACGTCCGCCGTCACAGCCATTCGCGGACAAGCCGTTCGCCGTCATGGGCGCAAGCGGCGGGCTGAGCGGCACGATGCGCGCGCAGTACCACCTCCGCCAGACGGCCGTCTTCCTCGACATGCACGCGTTGAACAAGCCGGAGATCTTCGTGCGCAACTCGAAGAGCGTCTTCGATGCGGACGGCAAGCTGCTCGACGCGACGACGCGGAAGCTCGTCGCCGATCAGCTCCGTGCGCTCGTGGATTGGACGCGGCGCATCGCGAAGCGCTGACCGCGCCCGCACTCAGGTGTAGCTGAGGACCGTCGCGGCGATCGCCGCGAGGAGCCCGGCGAGCAAGAGACCGACGAGGATGGTCCCCGCCGTGCGCCGTCGCCGGCCGAAGTCCGGGATGTCGATCGGCCCGACGTTTTCGAGGGCGAGCTCGATCGAGGGACGTGGACGTGGCCCTTCCGGCGCGATGACGAACCCGTAGCTCGTCGGAACGATCGACGTCTTCGGCGGGAGCGACGCATTCTTCGGCGGAGGTGACGCGTTCTTCGGTGCCACCGACGGCATCGAAGGCGTCGGCGTCATGTCGAACGCGACCGGCGCAGGCGCGACGGACGGAGGCCCAGGCGTGATCGACGGCCCGACCATCACCGGGATGCTCGCCATCGGTGCGCGCTTCTCGGCTTCTTGCAGCGCGGCGAGTCGTTCCTCGAGCTCCTGCTGCTTCTGGAGCAGCGGCTCCAGAGATGCATCGAGCGCTGCGCGGAGCACTCCGAAGAGTTGCTCCTGCACGTCGAGCGGCAGGCCCTCGAACGCAGTCACCGCCGCCGGCGCCGCGCCCGCAGGTGACGTTGCGGGCGCTGTCGCCGTGGGCGCTGCTTCCGGTGCCGCTTCCACTTTTGCCGCGGCGGGCTCGGGCACGATCTCCGGCGACGAGCGTGGACGCGTGGGGGCGCTGCCGAGCGGCGGAAGATCCGGCGATGAACGCGGACGCGTGGGGGCGCTGCCGAGCGGCGGAAGATCCGGCGA
>JAEXCN010000401.1 GCA_023402175.1 Pseudomonadota bacterium
CTCGACGCGCATTTCCTGTGGATGGCCGCAGGTGACTGGCCGCCCAGGGTGCGGCTGCTCACAGGCGACCAGCCCATTCCGATCTGGGATCGAGTCGCCTGGTCCGGGCGCACGACAATCACGACCATCACGTCGATTGACTGCAACGGACGAAACGAGCTCGTGGCAACGCTCGCAGATGGCACCTCGCTGATCCTCACCCCGCCGCTGCGGGATCGGGATGCCGCCCTCGCGCGCGTCCGGGCGCTCCTCTAGACCCCCACGGTGACCTCGCACGACGAGCTACTCGGGCTTCGAGGGATGCAAGCGACTGCAGACCGTCGCCGGTAACCGCACGCCGAGCTGGCGCTACTTTCGCACACCGACCACGCAGTTACGGCCTCGCTGCTTCGCCTCGTAGAGGCGCTTGTCGACCTCCTCGATGAAGCGGACGGGACTGTCATCGCCCGACGGGACAATCGTGCCGACGCCGATGCTGATCGTCACGATCGGACCAACCGTCGATCGTTCGTGCGGGATCGCTTCGGCGGCGAGCGCCTCGCGGCAGCGCGCGGCCACCTGCTCAGCCCCTTTTTCGTCCGTCTCCGGGAGCACGATGATGAACTCCTCTCCGCCGTAGCGGGCGAGGAAGTCTCGCGGACGAGTCGCGCCGATCCGGAGGGTCTTGGCGACGCGCTTCAAGCAATCGTCACCGGGGACGTGACCGTAGTGGTCGTTGTACTGCTTGAAGAAGTCGATATCGATCATCATCAGCGAAAGCGGCTTCTGCGTCGTGCGCGCGGAGGTCCATTCCTCCTCGAGCACGGCGTCGAACCGCCGTCGATTCGCCACGCCGGTGAGGCCGTCCTTGAAGGACAGGTCCTCGAGCTCTTTCTGCAGGCCGAGCACCTTCTCTTCGGTTCTCTTCCGCTCGCTGATGTCGAACATGAACCCGATGAGAGCTTCGGTGACGCCCGCCTCGTTGCGGACGACGTGGACGACGTCGCGGATCCACACGTAGCTGCCGTCTTTCGTGAGCGCGCGGTAGTCGGCCTCGTGATCGACCCCGGCCTTCGACTGCGACACGCAGTAGTCGACCACCCACTGGCGGTCGTCGGGGTGCATGCGATCGGCCCAGTCATGGACCGTCACCCAGCTCTCGGGCGACCAGCCGAGGAGCGCTTCGATCTGCGGCCCGATGTACGCAAAGTGCATCGTGCTCCAGTCGATCTTCCACGGGATCGCCTTCGTCGACTCGAGCAGGGTCTTGTAAACCGCGCCGTCGACCTCCGTCTTCGCCGCCTTCCTTGGCGCATCATCTTTCGACATCGCTACCGCCTGCTCTCACGTACAGCTGCAAGAGCTGCCCGGGCTCATCGTACACGATGCGCTGGCCCTCTCGTAGTTCGCGTCGCATGAGCCTGACCATCTGCACGAGGACGTCGTCGGGGAACGACTGCGCGGGTCGTCCCGTGATCTCCGAGAGCCGACCCGCGATCACCGGCGGATCGCTCGCGAGCGGACAGATGCGAAAGCCGTATTTGCCGCCGATCGCCTGCGGCACGAGATCCATGAACCGCTCGTACTTCTGCTCGAAGAAGGTCATCGTCAGGCGGTATGCGTTCGCGCCGAGGATCGGCAGGTCGTCAGGGACCGGAGCCTCTTCGTCGAGGATCTGCAGCGACGTCGCGAGCGGCAGGAGCCGGTCGAGGCGATATGCCTTCATGTGAGGATTTCCGACGCGAACGAGGTTCGCGATCAGCTCGCCGAGCGAA
Source organism: Pseudomonadota bacterium (assembly GCA_023402175.1). Taxonomy (GTDB): domain Bacteria; phylum Myxococcota_A; class Polyangia; order Polyangiales; family Polyangiaceae; genus Labilithrix. The sequence continues at coordinate 1,755 of JAEXCN010000401.1, forward strand.
GCATGACCGATGATCGCGGCACGCTTCGCGAGCCCGCCCCACACGCCGTCGGCGCCTTCGAGCAGCGCCTCGACGAGAGACGCGTTCTCGAACCCCGCGCCGGAGTGCATGTGCACGAGGAGCTTGAGCGGCGGCGGCAAGTAGCTGCGGGCCACGGCGACGAACGCGCCGACCTGAAATGGCATGAATGTGCCGCGATCGTCCTCGATGCTGACGCCCTCGATCGGCTGCTCGGCGAGCAGGCTCAGGATCTCGCAGGTCTGCTCGAGGTTCTCCGCGAACGCATCGCAGCCGTCGACGATGTTGATGAGGATGCGCGGCTTGCCACCGCCATCGCCGCGGATGTTGTCGTTCAGCCACGCGATCGTCGCGGGGAGGCTCCGGCGCAACGTAGCGAAGTCGTACCGCGCCTCCTTCATGCCTTCGCGGCTCAAGTAGATCTCGTGCAGCGTGTTCGGCACGCCGTACGCCTGCAGCTTCAGCATCGACGAGGAGGGCGCGAAATTGCCGTCGGTGCCGACGAGGCCGATGTCCGTGAACGCGAACCCACCGGTCATGTCGATCCCGTGGTCGCGCAGGTACATCATGAAGTCGTCATCGACCTCGAGCTCGTCGGGCATGGAGTAGTCGAGCGTGCCGAGGAGGATGTTCTGGAAGCCGAACTCACGGAGCTGCGGGAGGATCGCGAGCTTGTCCCGGAGCGTCTGACCGACGCGGGCTCCGAAGACGTTCTCGCGGAGGGAGAGATCGATGAGATATGGCTCGACGTTCCTCAGGCGATCGATCTTCGCCTGAGCGCGAGACAGGATGTTACGTGCAGCCTCCAGGGACCCTCGCGGCGAGATCGACATGGCGCGAAGAATACCGGAAAGACGTCCTGCGCAGCATCGCTCAGCCGTCGCTCACGGCGTGCATGGCGGCGAGCCAAGCTTGCCCTACGGAGAGGCCACCATCGTTCGCCGGGACAGCTGCGGGCACGTGGACGGTGAAACCAGCTCGTTGGAGCCTGGCCTCGAGGCCTTCGACCAGCACGCGATTCTGGAAAGCACCTCCGGACAGCACGACATCACCGACGCCGACCCGCTCCGCGATGGAGGCACCGAAGTCGATGAGCGCTTCGTGAAATCGGCGAGCAATCCGCGACCGATCGACGCCGGCGTGCAACTCTTCGACGATCGCATGCACCAGGGGCCGCGTATCCCCCACCATGAGCCCGGCGCTTCGCTCGACGAGCGGCAACGGATACGCGCCGTCGCGGCTCGCTGCGGATGCGAGGTGCTCGAGCTCGATGGCGGCCTGAGCTTCGAACGTCGTCGGCCGCGAAATTCCCAGCAGCGCTGCGAGGGCATCGAACAGTCGGCCGACGCTCGAGCACATCGGCGCGAGGCGCTGCTCGAGTATGCGAATGCACGTGTCGAGATCGTCACCGAACCATTCCGCTGCGTGGCTTCGCACGTGATCCGAAGCGACTTCGAAGAGAAGACCGAGGGCAGATCGGCGCGGCTCGCGGGCCGCGCGGTCTCCGCCGAGGAGCGGAAAGGGGGTCAGTGTCGCAAAACGCCGGTGTGCGCACCCTCGACAGACCAGCGCTTCGCCGCCCCAGATGGTGCCATCGTCGCCGAGGCCGGCCCCATCCCAGGCGAGACCGAGGACCTCCTGCTCAGGACCGATCGAGTGCTCGGCCATTCCGGCGGCGACGTGCGCGTGATGGTGCTGCACCCGAACGAGCGCTATGCCCCATTCGAGCTGCAGCCGTTCGGCGAGAACTGAGGACGCATACTCCGGATGTTTGTCGCAGGCGATGACCTGCGGCCTAACATCGAACAGCGCGCAAAGGTCGTGCACCGTCGCTTCGAGGAGCTCGCGGGCGCGCTGCGTGTCCATGTCGCCGAGGTGTTGGCTCGGGACGAGGACGCCGCCGTGCCCGAGCGTGATCGTGCTCTTCTGATGCCCGCCTAGCGCGAGCACCGTCACCCGCGGATCGATGGCGCCGACCGTTCTCGGTGCATACCCGCGTGCGCGTCGCATGACGACGATGCGCTTGGCGCTGACACGCACGACCGAATCGTCCATCGGTCGGACGATTGGGCGGTCATGCGTGAGTATTCCGTCAGCGATCTCAGAGAGGGTGGCGACGGCTTCCTCGGTCGTCGTGCAGATGGGCTCCTCGGAGAGGTTCCCACTGGTGCAGACGAGTGGCGAGGCGGCACCGGCGAGAAGGAGCGCGTGCAGCGGCGTGTGCGGGACAAACGCTCCGAGCCATGGCATGCGCGGAGCCACGGTCTCGGCAAGCGGTGATTCTGGGCGACGGACGACGAGCACGATCGGTGCCTCGGGCGAAGCAAGGACCGCTCGCTCCTCGTCGGAGACGTAGGCGCTCGTGGCAAGCTGCTCGAAGTCTCGGAACATCACGGCGAACGGCTTGTCCGGGCGCTGCTTTCGAGCGCGGAGGAGAGAGACGACGCGAGCATCCGTTGCGTCGCAAAGGAGCTGAAAGCCACCGATGCCGCGCAGGGCGAGGACCGCACCGCTCTCGAGCAAACGGAGCGCGAGGCCCAGCGCTTCGTCCGCGCGCGCCAGCGTGCGTCCCTCCGGCGTCAGGAAGGAGAGGGCCGGTCCGCAGCGCGGGCACGCGATGGGTTGTGCGTGATACCGACGGTCATCGATGTTCTCGTATTCGCGGGCGCAGTCGGGGCACATCGCGAAACCACGCATCGATGTCTTCTGCCGGTCGTAAGGCAAGCCCGTGCAGATCGAGTAACGAGGTCCGCACGACGCGCAGTTGGTGAACGGATAGCCGTGCCGACGTGCGTGGAGCGAGCTCGATTCGGCGAAGCACGACGTACACGTTGCGAGGTCCGGCGGAACGACGGGGGTGGCCACGCCGCCGTTTTCGCTGTCGAGGATCCGAAACGCGGTCTCTTGGCGATGCTCGAGCTGCACCTGCTCGATTGTGCGAACGACGGCAGGCGCAGGAGGATCGTGCTCGAGGGCGGCCATGAACGACCGGACGTCGTCGTCGTCGCCTTGGACTTCTACGTACACCGCGTCACGGGCGTTGCGCACCCATCCCGTGAGGCCGAGAGCGCGAGCCGTCCGATGTACGAAGGGTCGGAACCCGACGCCCTGCACGGTACCCCGGACGACGAGTCGAGCTCGCATGGCGTTCAGCAGATCCGGGGCAAGGGCTCATGGACCGGGAGATCGACGGCACGGCGAGTACCAAGCAGCGTGCGGGCAACGACGGAGCCTGGATGCGTGCTGGTCACCGTTCCGATGCGAGCTGCGTTGCGGCCGAGTGGGTGGCCGGTGAGAGCTCCGAGCGCCTCGGCGGCATGTCGTTCGGGTACGAAGGCGATGAGCTTGCCCTCATTCGCGACGAGCCACGGGTCGAGGCCCAGTAGCTCGCACGCCCCGCGGACGTCATCGCGGATCGGAACGCAGGCCTCATCGACGTCGATGCCGACCCTTCGCCGCGAGGCGATCTCGACCAGCGAAGCCGCGAGGCCACCGCGCGTGGGATCTCGCATCGCATGGACGTGCGGGCAGGCATCGAGAAGGGTCCGCACGAGGTCGTGGAGGGGAGCGGTGTCACTCGAGATAGTGCCTCGGAGCTCGAGCCCGTTTCGTTGCGCGAGGACAGCGACCCCGTGATCGCCCACGGTACCCGAGAGGATGATCGTGTCGCCTGGCTGTACGTGCGCAGCCCCGAGCTCGGCGGCGCTGGGCACGAGGCCGATACCGGACGTGTTGATGAAGATGCGATCAGCGCTGCCACGGCCGACCACCTTCGTGTCGCCCGTGACGATTGGCACCTGCACGCGATCGGCGGCCGACCGTACGGAGGCGATGATGCGCTCCAGGTCTGCCATCGGCAGTCCCTCCTCGAGGATGATCCCTAGAGAGAGCGCGATCGGACGTGCGCCGCCCATGGCGAGGTCGTTGATGGTGCCGTTCACGGCGAGCTGTCCGATGTCTCCGCCCGGGAAGAAGATCGGTGTGACGACGAACGAATCGGTGGTGAACGCAAGCCGGCCGCCGCCACCGAGGTCGAGGACCGCCTGATCGTCGAGCGCTTCGAGCGCGGGGTTGCGGAATGCGGGCAAGATGAGCCGCTCGATCAGCTCGGCCGAGAGCCGGCCGCCGCTGCCGTGACCGAGCATGATCACCTCGCGTTCATGGATCGGAAGCGGGCACGCAGCTCCGAGGATCGGCTGGCTCGCGCGCGTCACTTGTCGGTCTCCTCGCCGGCGCTCGGGATGCGCTGTCTTCCGTTCGCGTAGTACGCGGCGCAGGCGCCCTCCGCCGAGACCATCGTCGCTCCGAGCGGAGTCGCCGGAGTGCAAGCCGTTCCGAACGCGGGGCAGTCGCAGGGCTTCTTCTGTCCACGGAGCACGAGCCCGCTGATGCAACGGGGCTCTTCGCGCGCGACGACGTCGGTCACCTCGTGGATCAGCTCGGCATCGTGGGCCCCGTACTCTCGACGCAGGCGCAGGCCGGAGCTGGGGATGACGCCAATCCCACGCCATGTCCGGTCGGTCACTTCGAAGACCTCGTCGACGAGCTCGCGGGCGACTTGGTTGCCGTCTCGAGTGACGCCCCGAACGTATTGGTTCTCGACGGCCGCGTGCCCTAGCTCCAGCTGCCGCACGGTCATGAAGATCCCTTCGAGGATGTCGACAGGCTCGAATCCGGTCACGACGATCGGCGTTCGGTAGTGAGCGACGAGCGCGTCGTACGCGGCGTAACCGGTCACCGCGCAGACATGGCCAGGTCCCAAGAACCCTTGCACGCGGTTGTCCGGTGCCTCCAGGATCGACGCGATCGCCGGAGGCACGAGCACGTGCGAGGTGAGCATCGAGAAGTTCGTGACCCCGAGTCGCTTCGCTTCGCGAACGGCCATCGCGTTCGCTGGCGCCGTCGTCTCGAATCCGATGCCGAAGAAAACGACCGGGCTCTGCGGATTGTCCCGAGCGAGCCGGACCGCGTCGAGCGGGGAGTACACGACGCGGACGTCTGCACCGCGGGCGCGCAGGCCCAGGAGATCGTCTCGCGAACCTGGGACGCGCAGCATGTCACCGAAGGACGTGAAGATCACGCCCGGGCGAGCGGCTATCGCGTGGGCGCGATCGATGGTCTCGAGCGCCGTCACGCAGACCGGGCAGCCCGGACCGTGCACGAGCTCGATGAGATCGGGCAGCATGCGGTCGACGCCGTTTCGAACGATCGCGTGCGTCTGGCCGCCACAAACCTCCATGATGATCCAGCGGCGCGTGACGACTTCGCGAATACGCTCGAGCAGACGCCGCGCGATGTCCGGATCGCGATACTCGTCGAGGTACTTCACTCGTCCGCCTCCTCGAGCTCGCCGAGCTCCGAGAGGAGTTGCAAGGCCCGCTCCGCAGAGGCGCGATCGATCTTCGCGATCGCGAAGCCGACGTGGACCAGAACGAACTCGCCGACGCGCACGTCGGGAAGGGCGTAGAGGCAGACTTGTCGCGTCACCCCGCCGAACCGAACGTCAGCGTAGCGTACGCCGTCGCGCTCGAGCGTCGCGATGACCTCTCCGGGGATGGCGAGGCACATGGCACCCTCCGCTCGAGCGACGAGCGTGCCGCCGTCGTGGACCGACGCTGGTCGCGAGGTCTACTTCTTGTTGGCTGTCGGCGGAGAGGGAGCAAGAGCCGCCGTGCACGAGCTGACGCTGATCAGGAGTCTCATCGAAACGGTAACGAGTGCCGTCGGAGAGTCGCACGTTCGTGTCGTGCGCCTCAGCGTCGGACGGCGGGCGTGCGCATCACCGCACGCCCTCTCATTTGGCTTCCAAGTTTGCGCACGGGGGACAGCGCTGGCCGAGGCAACGCTCGAGATCGTCGAGACGGATGGGGACGAGCTTCGTGTCGAGGAAGTCGAGGTCGACTAGCGGCGGACATCTCGGCTCGAGCAGCACCCGCGGCCGGCGAGCCGCTCGGCGAGCGCTGCGGCCGGCACGACCGCAGCCGCAACCGCAACCGAGAGCGCGCCTCCGAACCGTGGCGCGCCGTCGATGAGCACGCCGACGATCTCGACGCGACGGAGCACGTCCGCACCGTGAAGCGCGGACGCAAGCGCGAGCATCTCGACGACGCCGAGCCCGTGAGACGAAACGGGCTTCGGGCCCTCTGCGAGCGCTTCCGGCCGCAAGCGGAGTACGGTGCCTGCGTCGCCGTCGCCCACGACGGCGTCGACCACGACGACGCTACGCCCTTCTCCGAGGAATGAGAGAAGCACCGTGGCATCGGTCGACTCGAGCGCCGGCACGCCGCGCCTTGCAAGCGTCCGTGCGACGAGCAAGCCGACGCCGTCGTCCCCCGCCGTGGGCTGACCGATCCCGACGATGACGATCGCCCCATGTCCGATCGCGCTCACGAGGAGCCGACCTGCTCGAAGCGGAGCGTGAGGAAGTGAGTCGCGCAGGAGATACACGGGTCGTAGTTGCGGATGGCACGCTCCACCTCGTGGGTTGCATCCTCGAGGGAGAGGTTCACGAGCACTGGCCCGAGCGCGACGAGGTCCTCCTCCATGCTTCGCTGGTTCTGTGAGGTCGGCGGAATGATTCGTGCGCTCTGCACAATCCCGCGCTCGTCGACTTCATAGCGGTGATAGAGCATGCCTCGCGGCGCCTCCGTGGCGCCGTGTCCCGTCGCGGCACGCATGGCGTACGGCACTGACGGTGCCGGCGGCGGTGAGTAACCCTCGATGATGTGGACCGCCTCGTCGAGCGCGTGGATGACCTCGACACCGCGAACGACGAGGGCCCGGAATGGATTCCGGCACGATGGGAGGAGCCCGATACGTGCCGCGGCGGCAGCCGCGCGCGGAGAAAGGCGGTCGGCGTTGAGTGCGAATCGAGCGAGCGGTCCGCACTTGTACGCTCCGCGCGCGAGCAGGCGCGACTGGAGCGCGGTCGAGTAGGGCGCTTGCTCTTCGGAGATGCACTGCTCGAGCTCGCGCACCTCGATGTCGAGACCTTTCGTCGAGACGATTCGCTCCGCCATCATCGGGTATTCCGACTCGTGGCGCAGCGCAACGAGCTCGTAGTCGCGCTCGAAGCTCGGGAAGTCGAACGTCGCGAGCCAGTCGAGGGTCTGCTCTGCCTCGCCGAGTGCTGCTCGAAGCTCGAGAAGGAGTGCTTCGAGCTCGCTTCGTCGTGGCGTCCGGTACATGCCCCCGACCTTCACGTTGACCGGATGAATCGAGCGACCGCCGAGCGTCGCGACGATGGCGTTGCCCGCCTTCTTCACGCGAAGCGCCGCTTCGACGCGTTCGGGGTGGAGCTTGGCAAGCGCGACGACGTCGGGCACGCGAAGGAAGTCGGGTGCGTGGAGCATCACCATGTGGAGCATGTGGCTCTCGATCCACTCGCCGCAGTAGAGGAGCCGGCGCAGGTCGCGCAGTGTCCCGCCGACGCGGATGCCGAGCGCATCTTCGACCGCGCTGTTGGCGCTCATCATGTAAGCAATCGGACAGATCCCACAGATCCGCGACGTGATGTCGGGCGTCTCCGTGCAATCGCGACCACGAAGGAACGCTTCGAACAGACGCGGAGGCTCGAGGATGCGCACCTCCGCATCGACGACCTTGTCGCCGTCGAGCACGAGCGTCACGGCTCCTTGCCCTTCCACGCGCGCGAGCGCCTTGACCTGGATGGTCCTAGTCGCCATGGCGCTCGGCTTCCTCACGGAAGGGCTCCGCCGCTGCATTGAACGTCGAGAAGACGCGCTTCATCTCCTCGGGGCGGGCGCCCTTCGCGAGGTAGTAACGCGTGAGCGTCTTCGTTTGCGGCGCGTCGTTCGGACCGAAGCAGCCGTAACACCCGCGCGCGTAGCCCGGGCAGAGCGCGCCGCAGCCGTCGTGCGTCACGGGCCCGAGGCAGGGGATTCCCTTCGCCACGACCACGCACACGTGCTGGCGCATCTTGCACTCGACGCACACAGAGTAGCTCTGCACGCTCGGCTTTCGTCCGTGCAGCATCGCGGAGATCACTTCGAGGAGCTGGTGCTTGTTGATCGGACAGCCCCAGAGCTCGTAGTCCACCGAGACATGCTGCGAGATCGGCGTCGACGTTCGAAGCGAGTCGATGTATTCGGGGCGAGCGTAGACGGCGGACATCATCTCGCCGTGGTCGCGGAAATTCCGGAGCGCCTGGATGCCGCCGGCGGTCGCGCAGGCGCCGATGGTCACGAGCTTCTTCGATTGGGCGCGCACCTCGCGGATCCGCTCGGCGTCCTCCGCGGTGGTGATGGATCCGTCGACGATCGACAGGTCGTACGGACCGGGCTCCGCTCGCGACGTCGCTTCCATGAAGTAGACGATGTCGACCGTTCGTGTGAGCTCGAGGAGCTCGTCTTCGCAGTTCAGGAGCGTGAGCTGACACCCGTCGCACGATGCGAATTTCCATACGGCGACCTTCGGTCGAGCCATCTCACACCTCCCTCACGAAGAAGAGCGAAGCGACGCGATCGAAGCGGTGGACGGGCCCGTCCTTGCAGACGAAGAAAGGACCGAACTGACAGTGCCCGCACATGCCGATGCCGCACTTCATGTTTCGCTCCATCGCGAGCCAGATCGACGAGTCCGGGACGCCGCGGCGCTCGAGCTCGCGGACGACGAAGCGCATCATGATCTCCGGGCCGCAGATGAATACCGCCGTCTCCTGGCTCACCGGCACGTCCGCGACGAGCTTCGTGATCGCGCCGACGTTTCCGAACCAGTCGCGTCCCGCTCGATCGACGATGGCTTCGAGACGGCAGTCGAAGCGTCCTCGCCATCGCGCGAGGTCCTCGCGGTAGAGGAGCTGCGACGGCGAACGGGCGCCGAAGAGGATCGTCACGCGCCCGTAGTCCGCCCGATGGGCCAGCACGTGGAGAATCGCTGCTCGAAGAGGCGCGAGCCCGAGACCGCCGGCGACGATGAGGACGTCGCGGCCCTTGACCTCGTCGAGGGGCCACGCGGTCCCGTAAGGCCCGCGCACGCCGAGCACGCTGCCTTCGCCGAGCGCCTCCATCGCACGAGTGACGCTCCCCACGGCGCGAATCGTATGGACGAGGCGCTGAGGCGATGCTGAGTCGCCGCTGATCGAGATCGGCACCTCGCCCACGGGATGGACGTAGAGCATGTTGAACTGCCCCGGACGGAACGCGAAGCCGTCGGGCACCTCGAACGTGAACGTGAAGACGTCCTCGAGCTCCCGCACGGCGTTCGCCACGACCATCGGCGTGGGCACGTACGCGCTCGCCGATGCGCGGGGGAGCATCATCGATACACGTCCAGGCTCTGGAGCCTGGCCCGGGCCAAGCGATCGTACGTGCGCTCGAGGAGACGCCTGGTGATCGCGTATCCGAAGCGCGGCTCGGCTTGCATCTTCTCGAGGATGCAGCCGTTGTCGAGCGCGAACGCCAGTACGGTATCCCTCGCGCGCACGTCGAGATGGGCCGTCGCCGGAGCAACGCGGGAGATGCCGAGCACGTCTCCCGGGCCTACGGTCTCGACCACCGCTGCGTCGCCGCCGGACCGTGGCATCTCGATCGAGACCGTCCCCTGACGGATCAAGAAGAACCTGTCCTCACGCTCTCCCTCGCGCACGAGGTACTCGCCTGGACGAAAGCGCACGTTTGCGGCGCACCCGACCAGGAACCGGACGTCGTCGGGCTCGAGGTCGGCCATGAAGGGGTGCGCTCGGAGCGATCGCTCAAGGTCTTCCATCGTCGTGTCCCGTCTTCCCGGGCGTCGCGCGGATCGCAGCGACTTCCTCCGTGATGTCGATCCCGACCGGACACCAAGTGATGCATCGCCCGCACCCGACGCACCCCGACATGCCGAACTGGTCGTGCCACGTCGCCACCTTGTGCGTGAGCCACTGGCGGTAACGGCCCCGAATCGACGGTCGTACGCCGTCACCGTGGAGGTAGGCGAAGTCCATCGTGAAGCATGCGTCCCAGCGGCGCGTGCGCGTGGCCTCCTCGCCGGAGATGTCCGACGTGTCCTCGATGCTCGTGCAGAAGCAGGTCGGGCATGCGAGCACGCAGTTGGCGCAGCCGAGACAGCGTTCGGCAACGTCGTCCCATCGTGGATGCTCGAGGTTCGACATCAACAGATCGCGGATGTCCGTCTGATCCATCGTTCGGCCCATGTGCATCGCCGCCTCGTCCACGACTTCCTCCGCGGCCTTCTCCTCGTCCGTGGTCGCGGGGCGAGAGGACACGCGCTCGAGGATCGCGCGACCGGCTTCCGTGCCGACCTCGACGATGAAGACGTGCTCCGGCGTGAGCACCTCCGTGGCGGCGAGGTCGAAGCCCGCCTTCGCGCGTGGTCCGGTACCCATCGATACGCAGAAGCACGTCCCCGAAGGCGACCCGCAGTGGACCGCGAGGATGAAGATTTGCTCGCGTCGCGCGGCGTAATCCGCGTCGGCGTACGGGCCGTCGCGGAGGACTCGATCCTGGGTGTCGATCGCCACGATCTCGCACGCGCGTACGCCGACGAAAGCCACGCGACGTTCGGGCCGAGGGGGCTCCTCGATGGCGAGTCCCTTGGCGCTCCGGCGGAGCTTCACCAACGTCACGCGTGGCACGAGGAGCTCTCTCTTGAACGAGTGCTGAGGCGCGGCGAAACCGAAGAGCGCCTCGTCACCGCGCTCGCGGAGGCGGTAGTGTCCCGGTGCCTGCACGTCGCCGACGCCGCGCGGCAGGTCTGCGATGCCCTCGATCGTGTCGAGCACGATGGCGCCATCCTGGACCGTGGGCCCGACGAGCTCGCGCCCGTCGTCGCGGAGCGCGCGGAGGAGCGCATCGAGTCCGTCGAGGTCGAGCGTGACCCGCGAGCCAATGCTTGGCGGCATCGACGGAACCTAAGACTCCCGACCGGATCCATGGAGCGGCCCGGTCACGCAGCCACGTGGAGCGCCGTCTGGCACCGAACGAGCCCCGCTTGATGATGTCTACCGTCCCCTGTCGACGCCCCAGGATGTGCGGCTGCCCTTGACTCTATAGTTGGGTACAGCCCCCATACTTCGGTCATGAGCGGCGAGACCTTCACGATCGGCACCGTCGCGGCGCTTGCCGGCGTCGGCGTCCAGACAGTCCGCTACTACGAGCGCATCGGCATCCTGCCAAAGCCGAGCCGCACGGACGCCGGTTATCGCCGCTACAGCGAAGACGCAGTCACCCGTCTTCGCTTCGTCCGTCATGCTGCTCAGCTCGGCTTCACGTTGGCCGAGACCAAAGAGCTGTTGGCCCTGCGGGCGCGTCAAGGCGCCCCTTGCGGCGCCGTACGGACACGAGCCGAGCAGAAGCTCGCGATGATCGAGGCGAAGCTGCAAGAGCTTCGCGAACTGCGAGATGCCGTCGCTCATCTCGTCCAAACCTGCTCGGGCGATACAGCCGTCGAGCACTGCTCCATCCTCGCGGCTCTCGGCGAGCCGCAGACCGACACGAAAGGGAAGCCGTCATGTCAGCCACCGTCACGTCGTCGAGCACCTCGTCCTGCCTCTCTTGCGTCGAGGCATGCGAACGCTGCATCGAAGACTGTCTAGCCAAGGACGCCACCGCCCACGCGGAATGCATTCGAGCCTGCCGCGACTGCATCGACGCCTGCGTCTTGTCGGCAAGGCTTGAAGCTCGCAACAGCCCCCTTGCTGCCGAGGCGAAGCGACTCTGCAAGCTCGCGTGCGAGGCCTGCGCGAAGGAATGCGCCAAGACGGGTTGTTCCTCATGCGCGACCGCGTGTCAGAGCTGCGCGATCGCCTGTTCATGAGCCGACGAGTCAGCTCCGAGCCTTCGTCAGTCGTGCACGCCGCCCCGCTGCCTGCAACTCGAGCGCGTGCGCACGCAGCCATCCCACATGTGTCTCACAACGACATGCTCGTCTCGATCCTCGACGCGTTCGGCTCTCCCGACCGCACATTCGGCGATCCGGCGAGGGTGACGGGGCCGCTCCCCAACCCCAAGCTCGCTGCGTGAACGACGCGGGGGCTTCCCGATCTCCGATGGAGATGCAATTCTCACTTTGAATGGCGCTCTCGCGCACCGACGAGGCACATCGCGGACGACGATCCTTGGTCCTGCGCGTCATCGCCGCTGGCGTGGCGCCGTTGCTCGCGTCGTGCGCGCTGCTCCTCGACACGAGTGGGCTCACTGGCTCCTCCGCATCCGACGATGGCGGCGGATCCCCCGACGGCGCGGCCTCGGACGCCGCTGTCGTCGTCGAGGGTCAGGCCCCTCCTTCGACGACTTGCGAAGATGGAGGTGCAGCACCGCCCGAGTGTTTGGCGCAGATCATTCCTGCCAAAGGCCTCATCGTCTGGCTGCGCGCGGACGATGGCGTGGAGACCAGCGACGACGGACACGTAAAGGCATGGCGCGACGGCGCTCCAAAGCTACGGCCTGGTTTGGTCGGGAACGACGCCACCCAAACCGACGTGGCGCGCCAGCCTCGCCGCATCACCGAGGCCACAGGACCGGTCATCGTGTTCGACGAGGCGCAGACGCTCGAGCTGCCGCCCGGGTTCGAGGACTTTACGGGCGGGCTCACGCTCTTCACGGCGGCGTGGCCTCGGCTGAACGCCGGGGGATCGACCGGCATTCTCTTCGCCCTCGGAATGCCGCCGCAGCAAAACGACTGCGGACGGACGGGCGAGCTCAGCTTCGACGCGTTCAGCGCGGACTTTCGAGTGGAGAACGTGGTCGTCGGAGCGACGGGCATCATCGACGGAAGGGGCTGGGATGTCGTCTCCCTCGTCCGTCCCGGGCAGAGCTCGTGCGCCGTCGAGGAGGCGATCACGATCCGCCGCGGCGTGGAGATCAAAGGCACCGGTAAGATGTACCCTCTGGCGAAGATGATTCGCTCGGGGGCCCGGGTCGGCCAATCGAACTACTTTCCAAACGAGTTCTACGGCGGCAAGCTTGGTGAGCTTCTCCTCTACGACCGCGCGCTCGACGACGGCGAGATCGCTCGCGTCACGGGCTACCTCCTTCGCCGCTGGCCGCGGCCTTAGAAGGATCGAAACGAGCCGGCAAGATCGGTCCCCTTGCTCGCCGTCAGCGAGACAGCGTCGCCCTCGCGGAGCGAGTCGATGCCCGAAAAGAGCCACGGTCGGACCGCCGGTCGACGACACGGCGGTCCGCCCCGAGAAGCTCCACGCGAGCGATGTCATCCGACTGCGCGCGAACGTGCCGGCTAGTCGACCTTGTCGACCGCGGTCTTCAGGTCGTTCCACTCCTTGTCGAGGCGCGCCTTCGTCGCGTCCCACGTCGAGGCCGTAGCGGTATCGAGCGCATTGAAGTCCGACACGAACGCATCGCGCTGCGCGCGAAGCTTCGGCAAGTTGGTGTCGATCTTCGCCTTCGTGTTGCCAGTGGCCTTTCGCGACTTCGCGTCCAGATCGGCGAGCTTCTTGTCGAGATCGTCGACCCTGCCCTGCATCGTGTGGCGATAGTCCTCCACCGTCGTCGCAAACGAGTTTTGGGCTTCGGCGATCTTCTTGTCCGCCTCGACCTGGGCATTCGTGATCTTCGTCGTCGCCTCGGCGTTTGCCTGGTTGATGTCCTTATTTGCCTCGGTCTGCGCCCTGTTTGCCTTCTCTTGTGCCTCGGTGCCCGACTTGTCACAGGCGGCAGCGGAGAGCGCGGAAAGAAACGCGAAAGCGGTGAACGTACGATTCATGCAAATTCTCGGGGAAAGAGAAACATCACGACGCGACGGCCAGCACCGCCGCGACGGTCCTCTGTGAAAGCAGAACGCATGCCGCCCTCCGCCGGCCCGAAGTCGCATTCCACCTACGCACGAGCTCCCGAGCGTGTCGGCGTCACTGCGAAACGATCACGAGCGGGACGCGCGCGAGCGTCGTTTCGAGGGTCGCGCCGTCCACCGTGACGTAGAGAGAGCCCTCCGTGCGCGTCACCTCGAGGTGGGCGCGCCGATCGATCTTCTCCGCGAGCGCGTCGAGGAACGCGGCGTCGAGCGGCCAGACCTCGATCGCATCCGCCGCGTGGACTGTCTGCCGTTCGACTTGCCGCCGAAGCTGTGCGAGCTCGGACGTGTAGACGGCCACGCGCGCTGCCTTCGAGGCTTTGTGCAGCCGCTCCGCCGAGGGGGCGCCGACCTCGATCGAGCAGCGAAGCAGCCCAGTCGCGTCGCGAATGGATATTGGGGCCTCGTCCGTCGAGGAGAGCCCACCCTTGCTGAACGCGATCCCCGGCTCGTACGAGAGGCAGTAGGCGAGCGTCCGCGTGAGCAGCCTGCGCGTCGTCTCGGACGGGTGCTGCGCGACGCGAAGGTCGAGCGTCTCGTACACGCCGCGATCCACGTCGGAGAGGGCTACCTCGAAGTGATGAACCGTCGCCGTGAGCGCCACGCCGCCATCCTAGCGCTTCGATCGTGCGACGTCGCGGAAGGTCGGCGCTGGGTTGCCGAGCGGCGGCCACGTCGTGCTATCCGTTCGCAACATGGACGTTCACCTCTGGCACAACCCGCGGTGCTCGAAGTCGCGCGAAGCGCTGGCCCTGCTGCGCGAAAGCGGCGTGGAGCCGATCGTGCGCGAGTACCTGCAAGACCCGCCGAATGCCGCCGAGCTGACGCGCGTGCTCGGCTTGCTTGGCAGGTCCGCCGCCGACCTGATGAGGCGCGACGAGGCCGTCTACCGCGAGCTCGGCCTCGATGCGGACGACGTCGCCGAAGCCGCGCGAATCGCCGCGATGGTCGCGCATCCGATCCTGATCCAGCGCCCGCTCGCGATGACGGCCGAGCGCGCCGTGATCGGCCGTCCTCCCGAGCGCGTGCTGGAGCTGTTGCCGACAAATCCGACAGCGCGCTCGTAGTCGCCCACGCCGCCTCGACACGTCGACGAACGGCCAATCCTCTGTCCACGCACCGAGCGAGCAGCGATTCCGGACTAATACGAATGCTCGAGCCGCCGCCGAGCGCAGCGGTGGCACTGCCCGTGCTTGATGGACGCACGAGGAGAAAACGTGATGAGGATTGGCATCTTGTCGAGCTGTGCTGTGCTTGTTGTTGCGATCTCGGCGCCTGCGCCGGCGCACGAGACGGTGACGGCACGGACGACGAACACGAAGACGAAGGTCGATAACAAGGACCGGGACGCCGACGTTGCCGTGTCGACGACACGCACGACCTCCGCAGTCCACGATCCGCGAGATCGCCGCGACGTCGTCGAGAGCCGCGCCGAGGAGCGCCGCGAGGTGGAGGGCCGGCACTTCACGCTCGCACCGATGGTCGGCTACGGCTCGAATGATCTCGGCGTCGGCTTCGGCGCCCGTGTCGGCTACACGTTCGCGACGCCGGTGTATCTCGGCGGCAATTTCATGTACCACGCCGGAGAAAGCGGAATTCGCAATGCCTACTATCCGAGTGCCGAGCTCGGATACGATATCGGCGCGGGACCCGTGCTGTTCCGTCCGTACGTCGGCGGGGGCGCGCTCTTCCGCAACACGACCACGCGCGACACGAGCACAGGGCTCCTGTACCCCGGCTTGACGGTCCACTACCTGATCGCCCGGAGCCCGGCGTTCGTCGGCGGCGACGCGCGCGTGCTCGTCCCGTTCGAGGGATCGGCAGCGCTCGCGGTGAACGCCACGACGGGCCTCAACTTCTAGCGGGTCGGAGTAGCTGCGAGCGCGGTCTCAGCTCGCCGTCGCAAAGCGTCCAACTGAGAGAGCTCGAGCGCGGGGCGAACGACGCCCCACGCTCGCTTTCAGAGCTCAATCACTTCAGGGCGTCGTCCCTCGAGGTCGTGCCGCACGCTCGTGCTCGCTCGCGGGACTGCAGGATGTCGTCAAAACCTGGGCAAGCCGTGACACGAACCTGACGTTTCCTGCGGCACGGTGTGCTGCGTGCGGCTCTTCCGTCATCGCGAGGATCGGCTCCCCGTCACACTGATCGCAGCGCTGTTCGCATGCGATGTTCTCGTCTACGCGCTCGTCGACTCGACGCCATGGCTCGTGCTCTGGATGCTCCTGGGCATCGGCCCGAAGGGTGTCGTCTGCGCGTTCAACCATCACCATCAACACCTCAGCGTCTTCCGCGTGCCGCTGCTCAATCGAGCGCTCGAGGTCATGTATGGCCTGCAGACCGGCATCATGAGCCACGGATGGGTGCTCCACCATTCGCTGGGACACCACGTCAACTACCTCGATCAGGACACCGACGAATCTCGGTGGCGCCGAGACGACGGAACGCGAATGAACGAGCTCGAGTACTCACTGGTGGTGGGAGCCACCGCGTACGCGCGCGTGCTGCAGGTCGCCCGACGGACCGGCAAGTACCTGGTCGTCTTCGTGGCGATGAGCGTGCTCACGCTGTCCGTCGTGGCAGCGCTCGTCGCGTGGCGGCCGGTCCCGGGGCTCGTCGTGTTCCTCGCGCCGATGATCATCATGCTCTTCTACACGGCGTGGGCGACGTTCACTCATCACGCGGGCAAGAAGACGAGCAGCCATTTCGTGGCGTCGAACAACATCCTGCACCGCGGATACAACATCCTCACGGGCAACCTCGGCTACCACACGGCCCACCACTACCGGCCGGGCGTTCACTGGTCACTGTTGCCCGCGCTGCACGACAGCATCGCCCACAAGATACCCGCCGACTGCTACCTGACCCCAGGGCTTCCATGGAACCTGAAGCAGGAGGTCATCGGGCCGCCCCCGGGCATGCCCTTCGCGCCGGGCTCGAGCACCGCCCCCGACTGCGAGCCCACCGTGCCGATGGCCAAGACCTTCGCGCACCACGCCTCGCTCGTGTAGCGCGAACGATACGCTGTCCGGCCGCGGAACGCAGGGGCGATACCTATTGCGGCGAGTCGGCTCTCGCGCCCGCGTCGTGAGACGAGGAGCAATGCAGCGGGCCCCTCCGCAGCGATCGCGACGCGGCTGTCCGCCAGCGAGATCGCCTCACCGCGGATTCGGGCGTCGAGGAGGGCGGGGGCGTCAGGCCAGGGCACGTAGTAGCCCTCGAAGGTCCGCGTGAAGAGGGTCGACAGCTCGCGGAGGGAGAAGCCTGCGGTCGAGACGAGATCCATCGCTGGCGAGCCTACCGCGTCGACGAGAATTGCCGTTCCGCTCGATGCCGATCCCCGGAGCCGTCTCGTCCCACTCAGGCCGGTCGCGATGCGGATAGCAGCAGGAAGGGCGGCCTTCGCCGTTCACGATCGAGGGACGGCCTGGCAGCAAGAGCCTCGGCGGTCGGCTCGGGCTCGCTCAGGCGGCGGAGGATGAAGCCGTGATCGAGCAGCGTGTTCACGTACGTCTCCACGGTGCGGTGGTACTTCACCACGCCATCGACGAACCAGCGCGTATCCCGCCGGCCCTCGTCGCGATAGCGGTCGAGTGGCCAGTGCGAAGCTCGACCATCATCGGTCATCACCCAGCCGACGGGGTGCGCAGTGCAAACTGGATGCTCGACCGAGAAGACGAGCGCGCCGCCGGGGACGAGCGTGTCGAACACGCGAGCGACGAGCGACGCGTAGTCCTCGACGTAGTGCAGCGCCAAAGACGACACGACGAGGTCGAACGTTTGCGCCGGCGGTCGGTAGTCCTCGATCGCCGCCTCGACATACGTGATCGCATCGTCGTCCGTGCACCGCCGCGCTTCGCTCAGCATCTTCTGCGAAACGTCGACGCCGACGACCGAGCGCGCACCCGCGTATCGCGCGTACCGCGCGAAGTCGCCAAAGCCGCACCCCAGGTCGAGAACGCGCCGATCCGCCAACGGCGGTACGAGGCGGCGGAATGCCGGTTGCTCGAGAGCGCCGTTGAGCCCGCTGTCGGCCTCACGCAGCGCCCGGTAGCCGGCGAAGAAGTCGGGATGATCGTAGATGTTCTGCGGAGCGGTTGTGCTCGGCTTCGGAGTGTCCATGACGAGGCCTCGAACGGTCGACGATGCAGGACCACTGTATTCGCACGCGCCCGCGTTCCGTCAACGACGTGCCCGGAACGCTCTTGCTCGCCGACGTCGACTCCAAGTTTCCTCCTCGCTGCCGAATGTCCTACTCGAGCAAGACGGGGCCACTGCCGACCTTGCTCGAGCGATCGCCCGGATTTCTGAGTGGGCAATCGTTCATGGAGAGGCATCCACAGCCGATGCAGCCATCGAGCTGGTCGCGTAGTTGAACCAGGCTGCGTATCCGGTCGTTCAACATCTCGCGCCAGCTCGTGGAGAGACGTCGCCAATCTTTTGTCGTCGGAGCTCGACCGGATGGAAGCTCTGCCAGTGAGGCCTGGATGGTCGACAGCGGAATGCCGGCACGCTGAGCCACCTTGATGACTGCGATTCGGCGCAGGACATCGCGGGAATAGCGGCGCTGGTTTCCGTCGCTGCGCCAGCTTCGGATGAGCCCTTTCGACTCGTAGAAGTGGAGGGTCGATACCGGGACCCCGCTGCGACGCGCGACTTCTCCGACCGAGAGAGGAACGTGGACGTCAATCGGCATGGGCGCGTAACTCCTTGACCTCGAGTTAACTCGAGGTTTTATGAACGCCGTCAGCTTGATGCGCAAGCTCTCGTTCGCCGTTGCAAAGGAGAGCTCGGAAGTGGACCTGAGATGAACGCTCGAGATATCCCGGCTGACTCATGCACACCGTCGACCTCGCCGCCAGGGTCGTCCGCCAAGACTGACGCCCCTCGACCGCCCGTACCTGGCTGGGGCGCCTTGCTGTCTGGCGCAAACGGTGTGCGCTCGCTGGCGCTCGCCGGCGGCGTCGCGCTCCACGCAATGAACGTCTACATCGGGACGACGATCCTACCGTCCGTCGTCCGGGATATCGGTGGGCTCGATTTCTATGCCTGGAACACGACGATCTTCGTCGTCGCTTCCATCGTGGGGTCGGCGCTCGCGGCACGGCTGCTGCGGAAGGCAGGTCCACGGGCCGCCTACGCGTCGGCGTCGGCGCTCTTCGCTCTCGGCGCCATGCTCTGCGCGGTCTCGCCGTCGATGCCGATCATGTTGGTCGGTCGATTCGTCCAGGGACTCGGAGGCGGCCTCCTCTTCGCGCTTGCCTACGCGATGATCCGGGTCGTGTTCGACGAAGCGCTCTGGCCGCGTGCCATGGCTCTCGTTTCGGGAATGTGGGGCGTCGCGACCTTGGTCGGGCCAGCCGTCGGCGGCATCTTCGCCGAGCTCGGTGTCTGGCGGGCGGCATTCTGGGCGCTCGTTCCTGTCACCTTGCTGTTTGCGGGGCTGGCAGCCGCCGTATTTCCGAAACGTGACGCGCATACGAGCGAGAGCTCACCGGTTCCTCTGGCGCAGCTCGCTTTGTTGGTCGCTGCCGTCCTCGCGATCTCGGCCGGGAGCACGTCTGCCCAGCTCGGAAGGAATGTCGTGGGCGTGATTGGCGCGGTCGCTCTGACGGCTCTCCTGGCCCGCCTGGAGGCCCGTGCCCAGCACAAGTTGCTGCCTAGTGGCGCGTTCCGGCCGACGACCGTCATCGCCGCTCTCTACGCCACGATGTGCCTGCTCTCCATCACCGTGACGAGCGGCGAGATCTTCGTGCCGCTCTTCCTGCAAGTCCTCCATCACCAGTCTCCGCTCGCCGCCGGCTATCTCGCCGCGCTCATGGCCGCGGGGTGGACGCTCGGCTCGATCGCCAGCTCGGGGGCCCGCGGACGCGGCATTCGTCGCGTGCTCCTGGCCGGCCCGTTGCTCGAGCTCGCTGGGATGATCGCCCTCACGATCTTGTTCCCAACGAGCAGCGGAGGCACGTGGATGGATCTGGCGCCGATCTGCGTGGCGCTCGTCGCGATCGGCCTGGGCGTCGGGATGACGTGGCCGCATCTGCTGACGCGCGCGCTCCAGGTCGCGCCCCCCGAAGAGCAGGAGCTCGCGGGAGCGTCGATTACGACCGTGCAG
>JAEXCN010000423.1 GCA_023402175.1 Pseudomonadota bacterium
CCGATCGGATCGCGGGACAGGCGCAGTGGCTCATCGCCGAAGCGGCGAAGGCGCCGCGCGGCGCGACCAAGCTGGTCGTCACCGACTGGTCGACGGGTGAGGCCGTGCCGCTCGAGGTGCCGCTCGATCCGTCGAAGAGCGCGAAGGACCAGGTCGCGGCGATGTTCAAGCGCGCCAAGCGGCTGCGGCTCGGCGCGCGCATCGCCGAGGACCGCCTCGCGCAAGCCGACAAACAGCTCACGGCCGTTCGATCCGCCCTCGCGTCCGTGGACGAGACGCCTTCGCTCGTCGCGCTCGAGGAGCTCCTGCAGCAGGCAAAGCGCGCGGCGCCGCGCGACGTCTCGCTGCCTGCAGCGCTGCCGGCGGGCGGCGCGAAGGCGAAGCCCGCCGCGCGCGAGCGGACGCCCTACCGGACGTTCTTCGGACGAAGCGGAAGGAAGCTGCTCGTCGGGAAAGGCGGAGCCGACAACGACACGCTCACGCTCCACGTCGCGCGCCCTCACGATCTATGGCTTCACGCGAAGGATCGAACCGGCGCCCACGTGATCGTCTCGCTCGACAAGGGTCAGACGTGTCCGTCTCAGGACCTCGTCGACGCCGCCCATCTCGCAGCGCACTTCTCGGACGCGCGCGAGGAAAAGGTCGTCGACATCCAGTACACCGACCGCCGGTACCTCCGGAAGCCGAAGGGATCGCCGCCCGGATTCGTCGTCGTCGATCGCGAGAAGGTCCTCGTCCTCCGCGTCGAGCCGGACCTGCTCCGAGGCCTGCTCGAGCGCGAAGACGTCTGACGGCGGCGAGAGCTCTTCGGCGCCGCACCGACGGGGGCACGCCTCGAACGCGGCGCGTGATAGACAGGACGCATGCGTCTCGCGGAGGCCATCGCTGGCTGGTTCGGTCGCGTCGAGGTCGTGCTTGCCGGCGTCGAAGGCTACCTCCGCGACGGTGAAGAGGCCCTCGCCCGCGGCGATGCGATGACCGCACGACGCGCGGCGAAGGCGATGCTCCAGCGCGTGCCGCACTCGCCGCTCGGGCTGGCGCTCCTCGCGGACGCGTGCGAAGCCGCGCGGCTCGACGCCGAGCTCGCGCTCACGCTCGAGGAGCTCGCCGCCCGCCTTCCCTCCCGCGCGGAGGTCTGGGTGCGTCTCGGCCGTGCACGCGAGCGCGTCGGCAGCCCGCTCGAGGAGTCGCGCGAGGCGTACCTCCGTGCGCTCGCCGTCGCCGAAGCAGGGAGCGAGGCGCGGCGCGAGGCGCTGCTCTGGCTCGCCGATCTCGACCTCGCGAACGGCGACGGTGCGCGCGCGGAGCTCTGGCTCGAGCGCCTTGGCGTCACGAAAGATCCCGACGTGCAGCTCCGCCGCGCGGAGGCTCGGCTGCTGCAGCACGATTTGCCGGGGACCCGCGCCGTCCTCGATGGGCTCGAGGCCGATCCGACCGACGGCCGCGCAGCGCTGCTCCGCGGTCGAGCGCTCGCGATCGCCGGTGACGCTGCCGCCTTTCCACTCCTGCTCCGGGCGATGGTCCTCGATGCTCCGGGCGCGAGCGAGGCGCTCGCGTCGGCCCTGGCTTGGCTCCCGACGGACGAGGCCACGCGTGGAAAGATCCGCGTCGTCGTGGACGGACGTGGTCAGTCCGATCTCGCCCGGTGGCGTGCCGCGTTCGCTCGTGCCGAAGGTCGCCGCGACGAAGCGCGCGCTGCGCTCGTGAGCGCCGTACGAAGCGGCGATGCGTCCGCCGCACGACCTCTGCTCGACGCTGCGCTCGAAGACCAGGATCACGGATCGCTCGCCGTAGCGCTCGGCTCGCTCGGCGAGACCGCCGACGCAGATCCGGTCGCGAAGGACGCGCGGCTGCTCCCCTCGCCCGCTCGGCTGCGGGATGCCGGCGAAGCATCGGCGATCCTCGACGAGCTCGCGGAGGTCACGACCGCACGCGCGCGCGTCTGGGCCGATGCGGCACGTGCATCGGCGCTCGCGACGTGGATCCCGACCTCGGGCGCCCCGAGCGACTGGACGAAGATCCTCACGCGTCTCGATCGACACGCCCGAGCGCTGCATGCGCTCGACGCGACCGCAAAGGTCGCCGAGCTCGCCGTCGAGCGCTCGCGGCCGGTGCGCGTCGCGATCGTCGGCGAGTTCAACGCGGGCAAGAGCACGTTCATCAACGCGGTCATCGGCGCCGACATCGCGCCGACCGGCGTTCTCCCGACGACCGCGACGCTCCATCACCTCCGTTACGCGCCCGATCCGTTCGCTCGCATCCAGTACGATTCCGACGTCCCGAGCGGCGTGAAGGAGCGGATCGTGCCCTCGAGCGAGCTTCGCGCCGCGCTGAAGAGCGCCGATGCCGAGTACGTGAAGCGCGTCGAGATCCTCCAGCCGATCGCGTCGCTCACGCGCGTCGAGATCCTCGACACGCCCGGCTTCAACGCCCCCGACACGCGGCACACGGAGGCCGCGCGCTCTGCATTCGAAGAGGCCGACGCGGCGATCTGGCTCCTCGACGCCGGGCAGCCGCTCAAGCAGACCGAGCGCCGCATCCTCGACGAGGCGAAGACGACGAGCCTGCCCGTGCAGATCCTCGTGAACAAGGCCGATCGCTTGAAGCCGGAGGACCTCGAGAAGGTCATGGCCGCCGTCGGGCAATCGCTCGAGGAGACCGGCCTCGAGTCGTGGGCCGAGCCCGTCGCGATGTCCGCGCGCCTTGCGCTGCAAGGCAAGCTCGGTGACGAAGGCGCGCTCGCGCGGTCGGGTTGGAACGACGTGCAGAAGCTGCTCGACGAGCAGATCGTCGGAAGAAGCGACGAGCTGAAGGAACGCGGTCTCCGCCGCCGCGCCGGCCGCGTCGTCACGCTCCTGCTCGAGCGCGCGCGCGAGCACGCGGCCGAAGAGCGCGCCCGCATCGATGCCGCCCGCGCCCGCGCTCAGGAGCTGGCCCTCCGCGCGGCGAACCTCGAGCGCGAAGCGGAAGAGGCTGCTCAGGTCGTCGCCGGTGCGCTCGGCGTCGCGGCTGCCGAGTGGCGGCGCGATCTCGAGGTGGTCGTCACCGGCCGCGATCGGCAGCAGGTCGAGAACGATCCGGTGCTCCACCGTTACCGCGTCGATCGCGCCCGATCGCGCCTCGCAGCGCCGCTTGCACGCGTGCTCGCGTCGATCGCTCGGGGACAGGGAACGACCGACGTCGACGGCGCGCGCGCCGAGGATCTCATGCCCGTCGTGCATGCTGCCGTGCGGACGTTTGCCGCTTCGAACGGGCGCGCCGACGCGCTCTTGCCCCTCACGCGCAGCGCCGTTGCGTCGCTCGTCGAGCACCTTCTCGACCTCGCCGCGGCGCCGCCGGAGCGTGGGCGCGCCGAGGGCCGCGTCGCGGAGCTCGAGGCCGTGCTCCGCGCGCTCGAAGCACAGCCGGCTCAGCCGATGGGCGGCGCGCCGCGCTCATCGGCGTAGCGCGCGCGTGCAAGGGCGCGGTACTCTGCGCTCGTGACGATGAGGACGCCGCGCCGACCTTCCAGACGCCGATCGCTCGTGCGCTCCGCGCTGATGGCGTGCGCCTTGGTCGTGCC
>JAEXCN010000426.1 GCA_023402175.1 Pseudomonadota bacterium
GCCGAGCGCAGCGAATCTCGTCTTCGCCGAGCGCCCGTTGAGAGCCGCTCAAGTAAGAGCGGCTCCCTCGCCCGTGCGAGTTCCCGCGGACGGGGTGACGGCGGCCCAGCGCGAGGCGTTCAAGAACCTCGAGGCGTTCAAGAACCTCGAACCGAGCACCGCTGCGACATCGAACGAGAACATTGCATTCGGTGGCCGACATCCATTCGCGACTTCGCGCGAGCACGGTCGGCGGAACGCTTGAATCCCTGTATATCCGCCGTTTGCTGGCGGCATCTCCTGCCGGCACCGTGTTTTCAGAACACGAGCACAAAGAACGGTCGTTAGCGGATCCCCGACCGACGCCTCGATGAACTACCGACGAGGAAACGATCCGCCGTGGCCGTGCGCTGCGCCGCCGCGACGAAGAGAAGCGCCAAGGCATGTTGGCACGGCACGTTGTTTCATTTGCTGGACCATCCTGCTGCCGACACAACTCCACGAATGAAGTCCTCCTTCCTTCTCCTCGTACCGCTCTTCCTGCTCACGACCCATTGCGAGGACGGGCCGAGAGAGAGCCGCGATGGCGTGTTCCGATGCGATGACGTGGAGAGCTACGCAAGCGTTCCGCCGTGCGCGGGAAGGCGAGCGTAGCGAATGCCGGAGAGGCCCAGATCTATAACCGAACGGCACTGCACTGAGCGTCGAGCTTCGCCGCGCGCTTCCGCTGACGAACGACGGCCCTCGTTCTTGCATGTCTCCCGCGAGCATCCACTTGCCGTGCGCGCGGAGCTCCTGCGATGCGCGCGACGCGGAGCCGCCCTTCGATACACACGAGTCCCGCGATGCGTCTCGAGACCGTACTGGAGTCCACGATCGGCAAGAAGGTCGTCATGGCGTCGACCGGGCTCATCGGCGTCGCGTTCGTGATCGTGCACGCGGCCGGGAATCTGCAGGCGTTCGCCGGCAAGGAGAAGCTCAACGCGTACAGCGCGCTCTTGCACGGGCCGCTCGCGGAGCTGCTCTGGATCGCGCGCGTCGTGCTCCTCGCCTCCGTGGCGCTGCACGTGCTCATGGCGGTGACGCTCTGGGTGCGATCGAGAGCAGCCCGACCAGTGGGCTACGCCAAGCGCAAGCCGCAGACATCGACGATCGCTTCACGCACCATCCGCGTCGGCGGCTTGCTGCTGCTCGCGTTCATCGTCTTCCACATCCTGCACTTCACGACCGGGACCATCGACCCGGCCGGCGTCGCCGACGTCGAGGATGTTCCCGGCCGCCGCGACATCTACGGCAACATCGTCGGCAGCTTCCACATCGGCTGGGTGGCGGTGATCTACATCGTGGCGATGTTCGCCCTCGGGCTGCACCTCTACCACGGCGTGTGGAGCTCGGCGCGGACGCTCGGGCATGCTCGGCCGTCCCCCGCCCCGCTGCGCCGGCCACTGGCGACAGGGATCGCCGTCGCCGTGTGGCTCGCGTTCACCCTCGTCCCGGTCGGCGTCATCGTCGGCCTCATCAGGTGATCATGCAGCTCGCGAGTCGCATCCCGCCCGGCCCCATTCAAAGCATGTGGGACCGGCATCGCTTCGAGATGAAGCTGGTGAGCCCGGCCAACCGGCGCAAGTACACCGTCATCGTCGTCGGAACCGGGCTTGCCGGCGGCGCCGCGGCGGCCACGCTCGCCGAGCTCGGCTACGACGTCCGCGCGTACTGCTTCCACGACTCGCCGCGACGCGCGCACAGCATCGCCGCGCAGGGCGGCATCAATGCCGCGAAGAATTACCAGAACGATGGCGACAGCATCTTCCGCCTCTTCTACGACACGATCAAAGGCGGCGACTTCCGCGCACGCGAAGCCAACGTCTACCGGCTCTCGCAGCTCAGCCTGAACATCATCGATCATTGCGTAGCGCAGGGCATTCCGTTCGCGCGTGAGTACGGTGGCCTGCTCGCCAACCGCTCCTTCGGCGGCGTGCAGGTATCACGCACGTTCTACGCGCGCGGGCAGACCGGCCAGCAGCTCCTGCTCGGGTGTTACCAGGCGATGGAGAGGATGGTCGACGAGAGGCGACTCACGGTCGTCCCGCGGCGCGAGATGCTCGACATGATCGTCGTCGACGGCAAGGCGCGCGGCATCGTCACACGCGACATGGTCACTGGCGCGATCGAGGCGCAGCTCGCGGACGTCGTGCTCCTCGCGACGGGCGGCTACAGCAACGTCTTCTATCTATCGACCAACGCGAAGGGCTCGAACGCCACGGCGATCTGGCGCGCGTACAAGCAAGGAGCGGCGTTTGCCAATCCGTGCTTCACCCAAATTCATCCGACGTGCATTCCGGTGAGCGGAGAATATCAATCGAAGCTCACGCTCATGTCCGAGTCGCTCCGCAACGACGGACGCGTGTGGGTTCCGAAGAAGGGCGGCGATACGCGCGCGCCGGGCGAGATCCCCGACCCGGAGCGCGACTACTTCCTGGAGCGCAGATACCCGAGCTTCGGCAATCTCGTGCCGCGCGACATCGCCTCACGCGCCATCAAGGAAGCGTGCGACGAGGGCCGGGGCGTCGGTCCCGGTGGACGCGGCGTCTACCTCGATTTCTCGGCCGCGCAGAAGCGCCTCGGCATCGACACCATCACGGAGCGCTACGGCAACCTCTTCGAGATGTACGAACGGATCACCGGCGACGATCCGTACAAGCTCCCGATGCGCATCTACCCAGCCCCGCACTACACGATGGGCGGGCTCTGGGTCGACTACGACCTCATGAGCACGCTGCCGGGGCTCTTCGTGGCGGGCGAGGCGAACTTCTCCGATCACGGCGCCAATCGCCTGGGCGCGAGCGCGCTCATGCAGGGCTTGGCCGACGGCTACTTCGTCGCCCCACCGACGATCGCCGACTATCTCGCGAGGAACAAGCCGGCGCCTGTCGCCGCCGATCACCCGGAAGTGATCGCCGCAGTGCACGCCGTCGAAGAGCGCACGAATAAGCTCCTGTCGATCCGCGGCAAGCGCTCAGCCGAGTGGTTCCATCGCGAGCTCGGGAAAATCATGTGGGAACGCTGCGGGATGGCGCGTAGCCGCGAGGGTCTGCTCGAGGCCTTGCGCGAGATTCCTCCGCTGCGGGAGGAGTTCTGGCGCGACGTCTTCGTGCCCGGCACGGGCGAGGAGCTCAATCAGTCGCTGGAGAGAGCCGGCCGCGTCGCCGACTTCTTCGAGCTCGCCGAGCTCATGTGCATCGACGCGCTTCAGCGCGAGGAGTCGTGCGGCGGCCACTTCCGCGTCGAGCACCAGACGCCGGACGGCGAGGCGCTGCGGCGTGACGAACCGTTCGCCTACGTCGCCGCTTGGGAATACGCGGGCGACGGAAACGCGCCCATCCTCCACAAGGAACCGCTCGTCTTCGAGAACGTCGCGGTCACGACGAGGTCGTACAAATGAAGCTCAAGCTCCATGTCTGGCGGCAAACAGGCCCGACCGCGACCGGACGCTTCGTCGAGTACCACCCGGAGGGCGTGAACGCGGACATGTCATTTCTCGAGATGCTCGACACGCTCAACGAGTCGCTGCTCGCACGCGGCGAGCGGCCCATCGCCTTCGACAGCGATTGCCGCGAGGGCATCTGTGGCTCGTGCGGGATGATGATCAACGGCGTGGCGCACGGACCGTCGAGAGCGACCGCCACGTGTCAGCTCTACATGCGGCGATTCCGCGACGGCGAGGAGATCTGGGTCGAGCCTTGGCGCGCGCGCCCCTTCCCGGTCATCGAGGACCTGGTGGTGAATCGGGGTGCGTTCGATCGGATCATCGCAGCCGGCGGGTACATCAGCGTCAACACGGGCAGCGCGCCGGAAGCAAACTCGACATTGGTCCCGAAGCACGACGCCGACGGAGCCATGGACGCGGCCGCCTGCATCAGCTGCGGTGCGTGCGTCGCGGCGTGCCCGAACGCCTCTGCTTCGCTGTTCACGGCCGCGAAGATGGTGCATCTCGGGCTCCTGCCCCAGGGCCAATCCGAGCGCCAACGCCGCGCGCTCCGGATGGTGGCGCAAATGGACGCTGAGGGCTTCGGCAACTGCACGTTCCACGGCGAGTGCCAGGAAGCCTGCCCGAAAGAGATCAGCATCGACACGATCTCGAAGATGAACAGCGATTACCTCGGCGCGCACTACGGCGTCCGCGTCGAACGCTCACGCGGCGGCGGCGGCGGCTGAGTCACGCGCCGCGGAGGCACCGTGATTGCATCAGATCGTGCCTCGCGAGGCACGTCGATGGCCAATCCCAACAACGAACATCCGATCGATGCGGACGCCTATTGGCAAACGGACGTCGATCTCGGCGGCGCGGACACGGTCCAGAAGACGACCTTCGTCCGAGGTGCCGGGACCGAGCCCGACCGCTCTAGCAGCGGACCGATCGCGACCATGTACTCCAACGCCGGACCGTCGCCCCTCATCGCCGTCCTCGTCGCGGTCGCGATCGTGGCCGCGATCGTGTACCTGGTCGGGATTGCGGGTTGAGCAGCCGCGCAGCTCTCAGCGCGCGCGCTTGGGCGCGACGGCACGCATGACGTGCCACGCGGTCACGAGGACCGGGGCGCCCAGGCCGACCCATGCGACGACGTCGGTCACGCCGTCCGCAACGAGGCCGATGACGAGCGCGACCGAGCTCGTCACCGTGAGG
This sequence comes from Pseudomonadota bacterium, assembly GCA_023402175.1. Lineage (GTDB taxonomy): Bacteria > Myxococcota_A > Polyangia > Polyangiales > Polyangiaceae > Labilithrix. The sequence goes on from JAEXCN010000426.1 coordinate 4,664, forward strand.
ACGATGGGCATCCCCCAGATCCGTCGCGGATCGAGACGCGTGGTCTCCGCGCCTTGCGCCCTTGCCTCGGTCCTCACGCGCTCTCCCCGAGCGTGATCCGCGGCGAGCGCCACGCGTCCGCAGATACATTGCGCTTGCAGAGCCAGAGGTACAGACCCGAAGCGAGGAGCACGATCGAGAGCAGATCGAGGACGAGCCACACGATCTTCAACGGCGTGCCCCCATAGTCTCCGAAGTGGAGAGGCTGCGAGATCAAGAGCGCGCTCACGTACGCCGGAAGCTTGCGCGTCTCGAGCACACGTCCGTCCTGCGCGTCGAGGAGCACGGGCGTGAGCAGCTTGCTCCGGAGCGGCGAATTACCACGAAGGAACGCCACGTATTGATGTGGTCCGGCGAAGGCGTTGCCCGGAAATGCCATGAACCCGAGCTCGGCGTCCGGTACGTGCGCGAGCGCCGACTCGAGCGCTCGCTGGGGCTCGTCATTCGGAGCACGGCGATCGCCGCGTGCACGCGTGTTCCCGGCAATCGGCTCTCGTCGATATGGCGCCAACATCTCCGAGAGCTGCGTCGCCTGCCACTGGCCGAAGATCGGCCCCGAGAGCGTGTTCACCACGCCGGTGACGGTGACGATGGTGAACCATCCGAGCGTCGCGATCCCGATCAGGTTGTGCACGTCGAGCCACGCGAGGCGTGCGGACCGGCGCAGGCGGATCGAGCCGAACGCCAGCTTCCGCATGTACGGTCCGTAGAGCACGACCCCCGAGACGATGGACGCCACGAGGACGACGCCCATCGCGCCGAGGAAGAGGGTCCCAGGAAGCCCCGCGAACATGTCGATGTGCAAGCGGATGAACACGTTCATCACGCCCTGCTCCAGCGGGTATTCGGTCAACATCTTGCCGGTGCGCCCGTCGTAGGCGTAGACCGCAGACGCCTTCAGAGCATCCGCCGCCTCGGCGAGGCGTACGTAATAGAGGTCCTTCTCGTCGTCGTCCTGCGAGAGGAATTGAACGAAGTCATCGGGCCGGCGCCTCCTCGCGTCTTCGATGATGTCGTCGATGCGTGGACGGCCGCCAAGGTCAGCGACCTCGGCCGCCTCGGCAGGCGTGAGCTCCGGAGGAGCGACGGTGTTGCCGAGCGCGCGATCGATCTCGTGCGTGAAGATGAGCGGCAGCCCGGTGATGCACAAGAGGAGCGCGAAGACCGTGCAGACGAGGCTGGTCCACTTGTGAATCGCGTGCCACGTCTTGACGGACGATGCGTTCACGACGGGCACCCTACTTCACGTCCACTTTGAACAGACCGTAGAAGTAGCCGTCGGTTCTGAACTTGATCGTCGCCTTGTTCGTCGTCGGATCGGTCTCGTAGACGTCGCTCGTCGCGCCCTTGTCGGGGCTCTCACCCGAGTAGTACTTCCCATCGAGCGCGACCGGCGTGAACCCGATGGCGGCGAACGGGACGCCCTCGACTTCCTTCGCGGTCGGCGGATTACCGAGCTCGATGCGCCACAGCTTGTGGACGGGCTCGTCCCAGAACGCGAAGTCCAGCGGCTCGACGCCCTCCGGCAGCTTGTCCTCGTAGAACATCTTCGCAAACGCCACGCCGCTTCCCTGCTGCGCGCTGTCCAGCTCGGTGATGGATTCGCGGCCGCCGGTGAGAGACGGAATCGTGAAGTAATAGTCCTTCTCGAACGAAGTCTCTCCGGGCGCAATGCGCAGAAGGCAATTCTGTTGTGCGGTCCGTTCTGCCGCCCGGGCGAACATCTTGTCGGAGTAGTTCCGGCCGTCGCCCATCACGTAGCCGTAGCCGTCCTTGTCGAAGACGATCCGTCCGCCGCTCGCACACCGATCGTCCTCGGCGACGGCCTTGATGACTTTGGCCTTCGGGTCGAGGATGGAGAGCGCGACGCCCGGAAAGATGCGCCCGCCGCTCCAGTCCGCCCAGCGGCCGGGGATGTACACCAGGCCTTCGTGCGACGTGGTCGTCCACACCTCGAGCTCGTAACCGTCCTTCTGGAGGTACTTCAGGTCGACCTCGCCCGTGATCGTCATCGTCGACGGATTCCAGATGACGGCGACCTTCGGGCCCGTCAGGAGTGATACCGCCGTTTCTCCGTCGACGATGGTGTTTCCGAAGTCGATGTTGGTGACACCGTAGTTCATGAAGCTGATTCGCCCCGTCTCGGCAAACTTCCCATTTGCCTCGACCGAATAGCGAACCCAGGAGGGCTCCTCAGCGAGACCGACGAAGATGGATTCGCCGTACGTCATGACGAGCCCATTGCCGGCGAGCTCGAGCGCGTTCTTGTTGGTGAACGGTCCGCTCTCGAGGGACGGAATCGACTGCACGTACGTCTTCCGGTTCCCGTCGGCGTCGATCGTGACGGAGCCGAGGATGTACGTCGATTTCTTGGTGCCGCCGTCGCCCGTGTCGACGACGCCGGGCGTCGTGCCGTCTCCCTGATCCGTGGAGCTTCGACTGTCGCAGCCGGCAGCAACGGTGGTGAGCACGAACAGCGCGACCAGTCCTCCGCGAAGCACGCTCGCGTCGAGAGTATTCATGATTCCCTTCTTTCGTTTCAGAATTCCATCGTGGTCTTGAAGTAGACGGCTCGTCCCGGACGCTGGACGCCATAGAAGTCGAACGCCCGTCGATCGGTGATGTTCTGCACCTCACCCGTGAAGCTCACCGTGAGGTCGTCGCCATGCGCGACGTACGTGAGCGCTGCACCGTGCAGCAGCTGCGCTGGGACGTAAGGCTTGTAGGCGCGCGAGCCGGCGCTCTCCCAGCTGCGGAAGAACTCGTGGACCCAGCGCGTGCTCCAGACGAACGAGAGCTCGTCGCGGCTCGATGCGAGCCGTCGGAAGAGTAGGCGCGCCGACCCGTTCGCGAAGAGATAAGGACGATTGGGGATCCGGTCTCCCTCGAAGGCCGCGAACGTGCCTTCGCTCTCGGTATTCCGGAAGTCCTGGTACGTCACATTCCCGTCGAGCGAGAGATACTCGCCGGGCGACGTCCATCCCGACGAGGCTTCGATGCCGATCGCTCGTGCGCTGTAGACGTTCTGGTAGCTGAACACCCGCTCGTTACCGAGGAGGACGATCAGATGATCGGCCGCCCGGATGAAGCCATTCGTATCGACGCGGAAGTCGCCGAGGCCCGTCTTGCGAGCATCGACCGTCAGGCCGACGTTCCCGTTGTGGCTCGTCTCGGGCTCGAGCCCCAGGTTCTCGACGACCAGGACTCCGTCACCGAACATCTCGTACGTGCTCGGAAGCCGCGTTGCCCACTCGTACGAGACCTTTGCGTAGAGCCAGGAGAAGAAGCGATGACGAAGCGCGTCTCCTACGCCGAGTCGGTGGGTATCGCGCTGGCGCTCCCTGAACGTTCGACTGCCGATCAGCGCCTCCTGAGCACTTGCGAGCTGGAGATAGTCTTTGACGAAGACGATGTTCTCCAGCTGACCGTCGAGGAACGTGCTCGTCTCCTCGAGGCCGCTCACGAACGAGAACAGACTGCGGTTCGCGGTCTGCGGATCGAGCGCCGTCGGATCGAGCTGCCGGCGCTCGTCACCCGTACGCGTCACGTACGTCGGCGCGAGCGACAGCCGGAGCGTGTGCTCGGAGTCGACATCGAAGGCCGCGTTCAGGCGGGCGTAGGTGGTCTTGTCCCAGACGACCTGATCATGAGGTTTGGCTTCGATCTCACCGGGCTGCGGCCTCTGACGGATGCAGCGGCCGAACCAGTCGTAGACGCACGTCCCGACGTCGCGGAAGCTCGTCTGGTCGAACGTATGACCGACGATCGCGTCGACCGGGAACCTGCGCGCAAAGGTGTGCTCGTATCGTGCGGAGACACCGGCGCTGATCCGCTCGTACGTCGCGTCGCCGTAGGGGACGCTCATCACCGGGTTGTTCTGGAGGTCCTTCGAGTAGTCGGTGACGAAGGCACGCACGAGGAGCTTCTTCGCCCATCGTCTTCGAACGAATCCCGCTTCGGCGTTGGCGCCGAACGCTCCGTATGCGTCGTGGAAGCGATCCACGGTGGCCGAAGAGAGTCGACCCACGCTGTCGGCGACATCGACCTGGACGGGGTAGTCGTTCTCCGCTCGATCCCAGAAGCCGCTCGCGCGCGTGAACAGGCCAGTGTTCGGATCGTGCGTGTGGACGGCGGCGGTCGCGCGATGCGTGCCGAACGAGCCAATCTGGTAGGACGCCGCGCCATGCGTTCCCCGGACGTCGGGATCGCTGACGACGTTCACCGCTCCACCGAGCGCGTCGGCCCCGAATCGGATCGGAACCACACCACGATAGACCTCGACGCGCTTCACGAGATTGACCGGGACGTTCGCGATGCCCCACGGGTAGCCCGCGAGCTCGAGCGGAACGCCATCGAGGAAGAAGCGGACTTGTTCGTCGGTCAGGCCGTTCAGCGAGAAGCGCATCGAAGAGCCGAGGCCGCCTCCGCGCTGCACGCTGATCCCTTCCGAGCGCGCGAGCAGCTCGCCCATGTCCGCCGACTCGCGCTGCGCACGCTTCGTCTCGATCACGTGGACGGCCATGGCGGAGCGACGCAGGCGCTCGGACTCAGATGCCCCACGGACCGTCACTTCCGTCGGCGCAGCAGGCGGTGTGCTGCTGGCGCCGCTCGCGCGCGCAGACTCCGTCGATGGTGCACTGGCGTCGGCTCGCTCGGCAGCGGACGCCGGATCGGACGGTGCGGACGTCTCACTGTCCGTGTCCGCGGCGGGGACCGACGGCGCGAGGCCCGGTGCGGCGTCGGCGAGCCGGAAGTCGTAGCGATGGAGGATCCGCGCCGCGATGACGCGATCGCCGCGGCGCGCGGGGACGAAGCGAAGCCGGAAGGCCGCCGTGCGGGCCGCTTCGTCGAAGTCGGCGCCCGCAGACTGCTGCACCTCCGCGCGAGCGACACGTCCTTCCTCGTCGACGTCGAGTCGCAAGACCACGGTGCCTGCACGCCCCTCGGTACGGGCCGCTGGCGGATATTCGGCGTCCGCCGACTCGACGAGCTGCGGTGGAACGATCGCGCGAGGATCGTTCGCAACGTCGGATGGAGACTGCGCGTACGCGGGCGCTCCCGAGGAAAAGCCGGCGGCGAGCGCCGCGACGAGCGCGATCCCGCGACGCGTGGGAACGGTCGCGAGCCAGCGCGCGCATGCCTGCGCCCGAGAGAGGCCTCGCGGCTTCGCGGAACGACGTGGATGACGATGAGAACGGTGCATGACGTTCGGCCCTCGTCCCCGCGAGCCCGGCGTTGTTGATAATGATTTTCAGTTTCAAAATCAACAAGCACGAGGGCCAGCCTTTTCAGGCCTCCCGCACGGGGGTGCCTGCGATGCGGCGGCACCCGTCCGCGGCCGGCTTTTTCAGGACCGCCTACTCGTGCTGAGCCGATCCGCGCCGCGCGCGCGTGTCGCTCCCCACCGCGCTGCGGACGACTTCAACGCCGAAGCAATCTTACGGACGTCGCGTTTGTCTTCGACGCCGAAGAGATCTTCGCAGCGACGTCAGGCTCGCTTCGACGTCGACGTGTCCAACGACCGAGGCCGAAGGACCAAAGGACGATCGAAAACCGAGGGACGATCGAGAACCGAGGGACGATCGAGAATCGAGACGGGAGGGCTGACGACGGAGCTGACGACGCTCAATAGCAGCCGACCTGGCCGCCCTTGATCTGGCACTTCTCCTTCGACTTGCACTTCTCCTCGACCTCGAACTTCTTGTTCCGGCACTTGAGGATGGCGCGCTCGTCGGCCGAGCAGGAGAAGTGCTCTTCCTTCTCGCAGGCGTCACCGGGGGCAGCGACCGAGTCATCGCACTCGACCTTGAAGCCCTGGTCCTTCGAGCCGGTGACCTTGCAGCCCTTCGGCCCCTTGCAGAGGCTCGCCTGCACGAACTGGTTCTTCCGACATGCGAGCGCCGCCTTCTTGTCGATGGAGCACGCGTAGTCTTCTTCTTCGCGGCAGGCGTCACCGACGTTGGCCACGCTGTTGTCGCAGGTGACCTTCTTCTTCTCCATCACGCATGCGCGCTCGCCGAGGCAGCTCTGCACCAAGGTCCACTTGTTCTTGATGCACTGGAGCATCCCCTTCTTGTCGCCCGTGCACACGTAGTCGTCGACGAGGTTGCAGACGTCGCCGGCCTCGGCGACGGATTGATCGCAGACGTGCTCGGCACCGTTCTTCGAGCATCCGTCCGGGCCGCGGCAGGACATCTCCTCCCACTTGCCGTCGTGGCAAGAGAGGGCCTTCTTGTCCTCGACGCAGACCTCCTTCGTCTCGATCTTGCAGCTAGAGCCCGCCTTCGGCTTGCACGCGCCGAGCGAGCCGGCGAGGAGAGCGATGGCGGCCACGAGGAGGAGCTCCCGCTTCATCGCCCGCGATCCTAATCGGGACTGGACCCTCGTGCCCAGCTTCTCGAAGCACTCACCCCGCCGGTGCCCGGCCATGCGGCGCGTGGCTCATCGGCGGCGCGTCGGCGGACGCTCGAGATCGCCCTCCGGAGCGACCCGGGGCGCCGTGTCCTCGAGGAGCGTCGCGAACGTGATCGGCTTCTTCCCGAAGCGCTCCTTCGCGCGCAGGAGGAGGTTCTCGACATCGCGCCGCCGGTCCTGCTTCTCGTCACGGAACAGCGTCGGTTGGACGGGCTCTGCCGGTCCGAGGTCCTGTGCGGACACGCCCGTCAGCCGCACCTTTGCACGCTCGAGCGGAAACCGATCGAGGAGGGCAACGCATGCATCGTGGAGCGTGCGCGTGTCGCTCGCGGGTGAGGGCAACGTCATTCGCCGCGTGAGGAGCGTGAAGTCGTGCAGCTTCAGCTTCACGCACACGGTGCGGGCCGCGAGGTTCGCCTCGGTGAGCCGCTCGGCGACGCGCGAAGCGTGCGCGAGGAGCGAGCGCGCGATCGCCTCTCGTGTGGTGAGATCGACGTCGTACGTGCACTCCGCTCCGATCGACTTCGCGTCGCGGTCCGGGATCACCTCCCGTGGATCGTTGCCGCGCGCGAGCTCGCGGATCTCGGGTCCCCAGCTCCCGAGCGCACGCTCGAGCGCGGCCGGATCGGCTTTGGCGAGATCGCCGAGCGTCGCGTAGCCGAGCGCCCGGAGCTGCGGCGCGGTCTTCGGCCCGATGCCCCACATACGCTCGATCGGCAGCGGTGCGAGGAACGCAGCGACGTCCTCGGGGACGATCGTGAGCCCGTTCGGCTTGTCCATGTCGCTCGCGATCTTCGCGACGAACTTCGACGACGCGACGCCTGCCGATGCGGTGAGCCCGGTCGCCTCGAGCACGTCGTTCTTGATGAGGCGAGCGATCGTCGCGCCGTCACCGAAGAGAGTCTGGCTCGCGGTGACGTCGAGGAACGCCTCGTCGACCGAGAGGCCTTCGACGAGCGGCGTGTACTTGTGGAACACGTCGAAGACCTGCCCGCTCACTTCCGCGTAGCGCTCGCCGCGAGGCGGGACGACGACGAGATTCCGGCAGCGCCGCAGCGCTTCGGCCATCGGCATCGCAGAGCGGACCCCGTACTTGCGCGCTTCGTACGATGCGGCCGCGACGACGCCTCGGCGTGCAGCCCCGCCGACGACGAGCGGCTTGCCGCGCAGGCTCGGATCGTCGTGCTGTTCCACGGACGCGAAGAACGCGTCCATGTCGACGTGGAGGATCTGGCGCACCGGGCTTCCTCGCTCTCGTCTCCGAGACTTACAGGCGACGCCCCTCCGCGTCTACGAGCGCCAGAGCTCGTGACCTCGACCGTGCTCCAGCTTGCGACGGCGCCGTACCGGTTCGCGACAAAGATTTACAACGATTCACCAGCCCGAGACCGGTATTTCCCGCTGACAGGCGTCGATCGCAGCGGAGGACCGCTACGATGACGACGATGACCACGGGACGTGACGGCACGCTCGGCGGCACCACGCAGGCGCGTTCGACGTCGGGTGCCGGGCGGCGAACGAAGAGGAGACGGCTACGCGCCGTCGTCTTCGTGCTCGCCATCTTGACGGTCGTCCTCGCGCGCCCCGCAGCGCATCATGCGCGCGCCGCGTCGCTCCTCGTCGCGTTCTCCGACGCCTCGCATGTCCCGAACGCCGTCGACGAGGAACGCCTTTCGTTCAGGAGCCATGACGAGGACGTCCCGGCGAGACTCTACATCCCGAGAGGCGTATCGAACGCGCCGGGCGTGGTGCTCGTCCACGGCGTCCACTACCGCGGGATCGAAGAGGTCAGGCTCGAGCGCTTCGCGCGTGCGGTCGCCGGTGCGGGCGTCGTCGTGATGACCCCGGCCGTGAAGGAGCTCAGCGACTACAAGGTGGCGCCGCGATCGATCGACACCGTCGGCGCTGCCGTCGAGCAGCTCCGCACCCGACTCAGCGCGCGAAAGGTCGGTCTCATGGGAATGAGCTTCGGCGGCGGGATCTCGCTGCTCGCGGCCGCCGATCCCCGGTTCGTCGATCACGTCTCGTTCGTCGTCGCCGTCGGTGCACACGACGATCTCGGTCGCGTCTCGCGCTTCTTCGTGAACGACGAGATCCCCGAGCCCAGCGGCGCGACGAAGAAGCTCCGTGCCCACGGCTACGGCGTGATGGTGCTCGTCTACTCGCACGTGGAAGACTTCTTCCCGCCCGACGACGTGCCGGCGGCGCGCAATGCGCTCCGCTCGTGGCTCCGCGAGGAGCGCGATGACGCGCGGAAATCCGCAGCGACGCTCTCGCCCGCGTCGAAGGCGAAGATCGATACGCTGTTCGACGTCGGCGTCGGGGACATGAAGGGCGAGCTCCTCGCGGAGATCGATCGCCACCGGGCCGACATGGCCGACGTGTCACCGCATGGTCGGCTCGGGTCGATCCGGGCGAACGTCTATCTCCTGCACGGTGAAGGCGACAGCGTCATCCCCGCGACCGAGACGCTCTGGCTCGCGCAGGACGTGCCGCCCGCGCGCCTCAAGAGCGCGCTCGTCAGCCCGGCGATCGAGCACGTCGAGCTCAAGTCCCCGAGCGCCGCGGACAAGTGGGCTCTCGTTCACTTCATGGGTCAGGTCATCGGCGAGGCCGAAACGTCGCGTTGACGACGTGCGCGTTCGAGCGCGTTCCGAAGCGCGCGCGAGCCATCACGCCATCACGCCATCACGCCATCACCGGCGGATGGCGCTGCGCGAACGCGTGAAAACGCCCGGCTGTCCCCCGCAGGCCACCGCTCGGAAGAGCCCACCGGAACGTCCGGCGGATCGACACGTCGAGCCCCGGAACGATGAGCAAGCGTCCGGCGGCGAGATGTGAGGCCAGCGACCAGCGCGAGGCGAAAGCGAGGCCCAACCCGGAAGCGGCGGCGTTCAGGATCGCTTCCGTGCTTCCGAGCTCCACGTCGATCGCGAGCGGCTTCCGCCGAATGCCGCGCTTTCGCAGCGCACGCTCCAGCACCGCGCGCGTCCCCGAGCCAGGTTCGCGCCACAGGATCGGAACGGCCGCTAGATCGGCGAACGAACGCACGCGGAAGCGCGCACTCGCTCCGATAACGGCGACGATCTCGTCGTCGACGAACGACTCGAGCCGTATCCCCGCGGCAGCTCGCGGATGGCCCTCGACGAGCCCCAGCGGGACACGCGCGCCACGGACTGCGCCGAGCACCTCTTCGGTGTTGCCGACGCGGAGCCGGACGATCACGCCCGGGTGTGATGCGCGGAAGGCCGCGAGCATGGACGGCAGCACGTACGCCGCGATCGTCGTGCTCGCTGCAAGGACGAGCTCGCCGATCGGCTCGTCCTGCACGGCAACCGAGGCGACTGCATCCTCGATCTCGCGCGCGATCGCGCGTGCGTGGACGGCCAGCCGATCTCCCGCGGCCGTAGGCACGACGCCCTGCGCAGAGCGTACGAAGAGAGCGACACCGAGCGACTCCTCGAGACGCCGGATCTGAGCCGTGACGGCGGGCTGGGACAGATGGAGCACCTTCGCGGCCGCCGAGATCCGACCGGCATCGAGGACCGCCATGAAGGTCGGCAGGAGCGACGGATCGAGGCGCGCGACGTTCGGCGTGGTCATCGAAGGCCATCATATTCTGTGATGGCCCATTCGGAATCACGACTACCTGGCGTGATGGTTTCGGCGCATCGTCTGGCCATGGACCTCGCCGCAGCCGCCCCCGCTCTCTCCCTCTTCGCCGGGGCATTCGTCGCGCTCGCGCTCGGGAATCCCTGGGCCGACACGACTCGGACGCTGTCGCGCCACGTGCTCGCCGTCGCCATGGTCGGGCTTGGCGCGGGGATGGACCTTCGTGCCGTCGTACGCGCCGGCGCGCATGGTGCTGTCTTCGCGGCCGTCGGGATCGCCGTCTCGCTGCTCCTCGGGATGGTGCTCGCTCGCGCGCTCCGCGTCGAGCGGAATACCGGCCTGCTCGTATCGATCGGGACGGCGATCTGTGGCGGGAGCGCGATCGCCGCGGTCGCGCCGACGCTTCGGGCGCGCGACGACCAGGTGGCCGTCGCGCTCGCCACCGTCTTCGTCCTCAACGGTGTGGCGCTCGTCGTCTTCCCGATCGTCGGCCATGCCGTCGGCCTCGACGAGGAGCGATTCGGCATGTGGGCGGCGCTCGCGATCCACGACACCAGCTCGGTCGTCGGCGCGTCGATGGCCTACGGCGCGCGCGCGTTCGAGATCGCGACGACAGTGAAGCTCGCACGCGCGCTCTGGATCGTACCGGTCACGCTGGCCGTCCGCGCGCTGCGGATGCGCTTGGATTCGAACGCCGACGCAGGCTCCGCCCGAAGCCGCGGTCCGATGCCGTGGTTCATTGCCGGCTTCCTCCTCGCAGCGGGTGTCTGCACGTTGTTTCCGTCGGCGCGGTCCGCTGGGCTCGTCGTGAGCAACATGTCGAAGCACGCCGTCACGGCGGCGCTCTTCTTGATCGGCGCGGGCGTGACGCGCGACACCGTTCGATCCGCTGGACTGCGCCCGCTCGCACACGGGCTGTTCGTGTGGATCGTGGTCGCGCTGCTCTCGCTTGCCGCGATCCTCGCGAGATGGTCATGAAGCGGTGGCGGTCCGCTCGTCGAGGCTCACTCGATCTTCACCGGCAGCCCGTACGACTTGAGCTCCGCTCGCGCCTCGCTGCCTCCGGCGCGGACGACGAGGAGGACCATGCCGACGCCCGGGCAATACGTGGTCTCGTACCGCGAGCCAGGAAGGCGACCGCCCTCCTCTACTGTCTGCACGCACGCGGCGTAGCGGCCTGCAGGCACCTCGACGGACGCATCGGTCGCGACGATCTTCGTCGTGCCGCCGTGCTCGCCGGGCCATGATGTCCCCACCTCGAGCGGCGCCGCGAGGATGGTGGCGCCACCTTCGTACGCGACGGTGTTCGGCGTGATGACGAAACGCTTCGTCGCGTTCGAGAGCCGGAGCTCACCGTGCGTCGGATCGGTGCGATGCACCTTCGCGACGAGCATCCCCGTCTCGGCGCCGTCCTTCGTGACGTAGTGGTAGATCTTGCCTTCCTCGAGGGGGAAGTACGGCTCGAGGCTCGATCCGCTCGTCGCGGCCACTGCTGGTCCCGGCGACGCCGCAGGTTTCTCGGCCCCGCACGCCGTCGCGACGAGGACGACGGGCGCGAGGAAACAGAAGAAGAGGGAGGAGCGGGACGAGGACACCGCGGCCGATCCTACCGTACTCCGGTGGCCGACCGGTGACCGACGTCGGCCGAATTCATGCAATTCCAAGCATTTGTCTGGCCTCGAAAAAAGATCCTCGCGGATGTCGATCCGACCGCCCTTGGTTCGACGTCATCACGCAGGAGAACCATGAAAATCGCGAGACGCACCTCCGGAGGCGGCGCCGCCCGACGCCTCGTCTCCTACCGATGGGTAGGAGGCGTATCCGCCAGCCCCTCGCGCGCTTCGCTGACGCACGGTCGTCAGGAAAACGACGTCGCACGGCGCTTTCGTGGATTGCGGAAACGCGATTGCCGCCCCACTCTCACGCGCGCCCGCGTCGCTGCATCCGAAGTGCGGTCACTCACCGAACGGAGTGTGGGCCCGGGGTCATCCGCATGGTAACGGGCGCCGCCCAGGCGTCCCTGCGAACCACTCACCCGATCGGACCCGTCGTGCACGACCAGCTCAGCTCGGACCTCGCTTCTCTTCGCATCGATCGTGATGCCCCGCAGCCGCCCTCGCCGCTGCGACGCCTCGTCGTGCCGGTCCTGTCCGTCGCCGTCGTCGCCGCCGTCGGGATCTACGGATATCAGCGGCTCGCAGGCACGCTCTTCAAGCAAGAGGTGAAGACCACCGAAGTCGCGATGATCTCGCCGTCGCAGGCCGACGTCACCGTCACGGCGACCGGCTACGTCATCCCGCAGATCACGTCGAAGGTCGGCTCGAAGCTGCCTGGCCGGATCGCGAAGATGAACATCAAGGAGGGCGACACCGTCAAGGCAGGCGAAGTCATCGCGCAGCTCGAAGACGCCGACCAGCGAAGCCAGGTCGTCGCCGCCTCCTCACGTGTCGGCGCCGCACAGGCGCGCATCGCGACCGCCCGCGCGAACCTCGCGGAGATCTCGCAGCAGGTCGAGCGCGAACGTGCGCTCGTCGCGAGCGGGGCGGTCGGCAAGGCGAACCTCGACAACCTCGTCGCGCGCGAAGCCGCCTTGAAGGAGCTCGTCCGCACGGCGGAGGCGGAGACGACCGTCGCGCACGCGGACGTCGGCGCCGTCGGCGTCGGCCTCAAGGACCGCATCATCACCTCGCCGATCAGCGGGCGCGTCGTCAGCAAACCGGCGACCGTCGGCGAGTTCGTCGGAGGTATCGGTAACGTCGGCCTCGTCGCCGAGATCGTCGACTTCGAGAGCCTCATGGTGGAGGCAGACGTTCCCGAGCCGCGGCTGCATCTCGTGAAGATGGGCGCTCCCTGCGAGATCATCCTCGACGCCTACCCGAACAAGCGTTTTCGCTGCGAGGCCGCGCAGCTCGGGCAGAAGGTGAATCGTTCGAAGGCGACGGTCATGGTGAAGGTGAAGTTCCTCCCATCGAGCCCGGAGGAGATGGAAGGTGTGCTCCCGGAGATGAGCGCGCGCGTCAGCTTCCTCTCGAAGGCGATCAGCGATGCGGCGAAGGACGAGAAACCGAAGAAGGTCGTCGCCGCGGACGCGATCGTCGAACGAAACGGTGAGAAGGTCGTCTTCGCGATCAACGAAGGCAAGCTCCGGAGCGTGCCGGTGAAGGTCGGTGGCGGCGTGGGCGCGAGCGCCGTCGAGCTCCTCGACGGCCCGCCGCAAGGCACGAAGGTCGTCTCGAAACCAACCAGCGAGATGACGGACGGTCAGCGCATCAAGGAGACGGAAAAGTGAGCACCGAGACGATGAACGAGCTCCACGACTCGAAGTCCAACGACGCGCAGACCAATCAGACGGACGTCCCGGAGCAGTACCGGAAGAACGCGAGCCCCGAGAGGGGCAAGACGATCATCGACCTCGCCTCCGTCACGAAGACGTTCTTCCGTGGGAAAGAGCCGCTGACCGTCCTCGACGGCCTCTCGCTCACGATCGAAGAGGGCGCCTTCGAAGCGCTCATGGGCCCGTCGGGCTCGGGCAAATCGACGCTCCTCAACCTCATCGCAGGGCTCGATCGACCAACGAGCGGCAAGGCGATGGTCGCCGGCAACGACATCGGCGCGATGAGCGACGGCGAGCTCGCGAAGTTCCGAGCGCGCCACATCGGCTTCATCTTCCAGTCCTACAACCTCATGCCGGTCCTCACGGCGCGCGAGAACGTCGAGCTGCCGCTCCTCCTCACGAAGCTGTCCTCCGCCGAGCGGAAGAAGCGCGCCGAGACCGCGCTTCGCGTCACCGGCCTCGAGAACCGGATGGACCACTACCCGCGCCAGCTGTCCGGCGGTCAGGAGCAGCGCGTCGCGATCGCGCGCGCGATCGTCCACGACCCGACGATCCTCGTATGCGACGAGCCGACGGGCGATCTCGATCGCAAGAGCGCCGACGACATCCTGCAGCTCCTCACG
>JAEXCN010000436.1 GCA_023402175.1 Pseudomonadota bacterium
CCATGTGCTCTGCCGGCCCGCCTTCGAGGAACGGCCCGTTCGGGCCGGTGTGATCCTGCCGATTGCCGCGGCCCCGATAGTGCCCTTCCGGCAAGTGCTCGTGGTCGTGGCTGATGGTCTCTCCACCTTGATGGCTCGACGAATGGACGGACATGCTGTTCACCTCGCTCCCGCACATTCGGAGAGACAAGCGGCATGCCGCGGCACTGGTCGTCCGCTCGTGCTCCAACACCGAATGCGCTTTCAACCAGGCATCCAGAGAGCGCGGAGGTCCGGCGGAAGCTGCGTCGCCGTGTCTTCGACGTCCCGCTCCGGCAGGCACTGTTTCACCGCGGTCAAGACGGCTCCGACGACGCGCTCAGCGTCGGACGGCGTGGTCCCGAGATGCTCAGCCACGCGCCGGAGGAGCGCCTCGCGGTCGAACACCTCGGCCCACTCGGGTCGATGGAGCATACACGTCGTGACGAGAGGACGGAGCGAGCTCGGCAGCCCGAGCAGCACGTGTCGCGCTTCGCCTCCGCTGAGCCGCTGCGAGAAGATGCACATCACCGCCATGAAGGCGTCGGCGACGTCGACGTTCGGCGGCAGGACTCCCGCGCGCTCGATCTCGGCGAAGGCCCGAGCCTGGAGGACCTCGGGTTCGAGCGCCGCCGACGGCACGGCTTCGCGATCGACCACCGCGAACCAGAGGTCCTGCAGGTCTGCCGGAAGCTGCGCAGCGACGTGATCGGCAGCGTCGGGCGGGAGCCACTCGCGGACGACGCTGAGCACGCCGCTGCAGATCCGCTCGGCGATCCTCGGCGTGACGCCCGCCCAGTCGCCCGCGCGGCTGATGAGCTCGGACCGGTCGAGCAGGCTCGGTGGCCCGACGCGCTCCGCGACGCAACGTTCAAGGAGCTCACGGATCCCTGGGGGAAGGGAATCGACCAGCACGTGCGCGGCGCCGCCCGTGAGGCGGCTCGCGAGGGCGCACGTCACGAACGAAACCGCAGCCTCGACCGTCACATGCGCGGGAAGCGGTGCACGCCGCGCCACCTCGCGCACGAACGATCGCCGAACCTCACCCACTTCTCCCGCGAGACGCGGCTCTGCCATGGCTGGCCTCCGTCATTTCGACGACCGCGCTGCATCCGATGCGCCATCAGGATTGCCTGCTCGCTGCGAAGTGAACGTTCGCGCTTGCGTCTCCGGCACCGGCGGACTCAGCTTCCGGCGTGATGAGCCTGCACGACGTCCTCCTCGTGATGCACAACCTGCTTCGCTGGGTCGTACTCGCGGCCGGCGTAGTCGCTTTCGCTCGTGCCGTCGCTGGCGCGCGAAGCGGACGTTCGTGGACCGCGACCGACACGAAGGTGCTCCGCGCATTCGTCGGCGCCTTCGATCTCCAGGTCCTGTTCGGAGTGATCCTGTACTTCGGTACGAGCGCGCTCGGCGTGAGGATGCTGCAGCATGGGAGCATCGCGATGAAGAACCCGGTGCTCCGCTTCTTCGCGGTCGAGCACCTCGTCGGGATGCTGATCGCCGCCGCCGTTTTGCACATCGGCACAGCTCGAGCACGGCGCCTCGGCGAGACCCCCCGTCGTCAGGCGCGGACCGCCCTCGTGGTGGGGATCGCGTTCGTCATCATCTTCTTCTCGATCCCGTGGCCGTTCTTCCCGTACGCGCGCCCGCTCTTCCGCATCGGGCTCGGTTAGCAGAGCTCCCTCACGATCGATCCATGCCGGTCCTCGACCCGCGTGCGCGACGCGGCGACGTGCTCACGGGTATGGAATCGGCGTCCCATCGTCGTCGTAGACGTTCCCGGTCACCGTGGGATTCGGATCGTCGAGCGTCCACGGCCCGTAGCCGTGATCGCGGCCGAAGCGGTTGTCGATGATCTTCGTGTTCTTCGGGACCGTCGCTCCCTTGCCGCGGATGTTCAGCGAATAGCCTCCGCCCGAGAGCCAGTTGCATTCGATCGTCAGATCTTCGGTTGCTCCGTTTTCGTCGCCGGTCTGCACGCAGGCGTTGCTCGCTCCGGAGATGACGTTGTGCCGGATCGTCACGCCCTTGCCGCCGGTCGACTGGACGCCGTCGTTGTGCTCGTCAGGCCCGTTCGACAGATCGTGGATCCAGCAGTCCTCGATGAGCACGTCCGAGTCGGCCTTGAGCCCGTCGGCCCCACCGTGGATGTTCAGGCGTCGCGCGGTGTAGTGCGCGAACGCGATCGCGGAGGTGACGTTGCCGGAGGTGCCGATGATCTCGCTGTCCTCGACGACGAGGCCGCGGTTGTCGTTGTCGAAGTACCGGATCGGGTAATAGTCGCCCGTCGTGATCCGGACCTTCCGGATCGTGACATTGTTCGCGAGCACGGTGATCGTCCCGTCGATGTCGAGCCCCTCGACGACGGCGCCGTCCTGTTCGACCTTGATCGATTTGCTCGGCGTGAGCACCGTCCCCGCGGGTACGCCGGTCGTCGTCGGTCCCGGCTTCGGTCGATCACACGGCGCGACGTTGCCGCTGCTTCCGTCCGGCGTAGCGGCATCTCCGTCGCCGGTGCCCTTCACCGGAGAGCCATCACCACCGTTCGTGTTGGCGCCGCCATCCGCGGAAGGCGCGCTCGCGCTCGCATCGTCACCCGAGCCGCACGCGATGACGACAGCCGGAAGGAGAAGCATCAGGCACGCAGCAGCACGCATGGCGCGATGATACGTGCTTGCCGGTTGCGAATTTCTCAAACTCATCGTGGCAGCTCCGAGGCAGGGACCCGCACGCCGTCACGCGAGCTCCGTCCGGCAGCCGAGGGACGAAGGATGCGCCCGATCGCGATGAACTGCTGCGATCGTGGCACGACGCATGCGAATTGCCCGTCGCGATGTACAGGCGCACGCTCCGGGAGCAGGACGTCACATGTGAGGCGGACGGGCAAGACCTCGTCCGCGGGCTTCGTGAGCTCGTGAGAATGCAGCTCGAGCACTTCGGACCAAAGCGCGGCGCTCGGGAACGGATGCACGTCTTCTCCGGTGCTCTCGCCGACGCGCGGTCGTGAGGTCGCGATCGTGTCGATCGCTGGAAGCCGCCGGTACGACGCCGTCGTGGTGGGAGCGGGACCAAACGGGCTCGCTTCCGCGATCACGCTGGCGAGGGCCGGACTTTCGACGCTGCTCGTCGAGCGCAGCGAAGCGGCCGGCGGTGGCGTGCGCTCGAGCGCGCTCACGCTGCCGGGGTTTGTGCACGACGACTGCTCGGCGGTTCATCCGCTCGGGATCGGCTCGCCGTTTTTCCGGACGCTGGGACTCGAGCGGCACGGGCTCGAGTGGATCGAATCGCCGACGCCCGCCGTTCACGTCATGGGCGACGGGACCGCGACGCCGCTCGAGCGATCGCTCGACGCGACTGCGCAGGGGCTCGGTCCGGACGGACCTCCGTATCGGCGACTCATGGAGCCGTTCGTACGTGATTTCGAGCCGCTCATGCGGATGATCCTCGGCCCGCTCCGGTTTCCGCGTCGGCCCGTGCTCATGGCGCGCTTCGGGCTGGTGGCGGTCCGCTCGATGTGTGGCCTCGCGCGCGCGCGATTCCGTGGTGAGCGAGCGCCGGCGCTCCTCGGAGGGATGGCGTCGCATGCGATGGTCCCGCTCGACTCGCTGACGAGCGCGTCGTTCGCGCTCGTGCTCGCGATCGCCGGTCATGCCGTGGGCTGGCCGATCCCGCGGGGTGGCTCGCGATCGATCGCGAACGCGCTCGTCTCGTACTACCGATCCCTCGGAGGCGAGCTCGTGCTCGGTCACGAGGTCACGCGGCTGTCCGAGCTCCCCGAGGCGCGTGCCTACCTCTTCGACGTGTCCGCCAGACACCTCGTACGGATCGCCGGCGACGTGCTGTCACCACGGTACAAGCGACGCGTCGAGCGTTTCCGCTACGGTCCGGGAGTCTTCAAAGCCGATTGGGCGCTCGACGGTCCGATCCCGTGGAAGGACCCGCGATGCGCGCGCGCGGTGACGGTGCATCTCGCGGGCGGCCTCGGACAGCTCGCAGCGGCAGCGGCCGCGGTGCATGCCGGGCAGCTCGCCGAGCGCCCCTTCGTCCTCCTCGGGCAACCGAGCATCGTGGACGAGACACGCGCACCGGACGGCAAGCACACCGTATGGGCGTACTGTCACGTGCCGAATGGATCGGACGTCGACGCGCTCGGCGCGATGGAGGCGCAGATCGAGCGCTTCGCTCCCGGGTTCCGCGATCGCGTCCTCGCCCGGTCCACGCGTAACGCCATCGAGATGGAGCGCTACGATCCGAACTACGTCGGAGGCGACATCAACGGAGGCCTTGCGGACTGGATGCAGCTCTTCTTCCGTCCCGTGCTGAAGCTCGACCCATACGCGACCTCGGCGCCGAACGTTTTCATCTGCTCGTCGTCCGCTCCGCCCGGCGGCGGCGTGCACGGAATGTGCGGCTACTGGGCGGCGCGGCGCGCGCTCGCGAAGCGGTTCGGCAAGAAGGCGTGCCCGCTCGCCTGACGCGCTTCGGCTTCCTTCGGTGTAGGCTCCGAGCATGATCCGTCCGGCGCGCTTCCGAACGCTGTGTGCCTCGCTCGGCGAGGTCGAAGAACGACCTCATTTCGATCGGACCGCGTTCCGCACGCCCGCACGTACGTTCGCCACGCTCGGTCCCACGGGCGAGGACGTGAACGTGCTCCTCCCGCTCGAAGTGCAGCAGATGCTCGTCGACGCACAACCCGCCGCGTTCACTCGGATAAGCGGCGGCTGGGGCGCGCGCGGATGGACGCGCATGGAGCTTGCGGGCGTCGACGAGGTGACCTGCCGCGAGGTGCTTCGCGAGGCATACCTGCTCGCGGCCCCGAAGCCGAAGGTGCGGGCGAAGGCCAACGGCAAGGCCAAGGTGAGCTCCACCTCGAAGCCGAAACGCACGTCGACTGCGCGCCGGCCGAAGGCCCGCTCGCGCTGAGAGGAAGCATGGCGGCGCGGATCGCGTGAGTGGTCGTCCGACGCTCGAGATTGATCGATCGAGCGTCGGATGAACGCTCGCGTTTGACGGCCGAGCGATGGGCGCTCACGTTCGTGCCATGGAGCCGATGACGCAGCCAAGCTTCTTCTGCGACGCAATGCTCGGAGGCCTGTCGCGCTGGCTGCGGGCGGCCGGCTACGACGCGGCGTTCGAGTACGGCATCGACGACGGTGAGCTCGTGCGTCTCGCGGCCGAGCAAGGTCGCATCCTGCTGTCGTCCGATGGCGGCGTCTTCGAGCGCAACATCGTCAAGTCGGGTGCCGTGCGCGCGCTGCGTGTTCCGCGGGCGACGCCGCCGATCGAGCAGCTCGCGTTCGTCGTCCGCGAGCTCGATCTCGGTACGTCGACCCCGAGATGCATGGCGTGCAGTGGCGAGCTCCGTGAGCTGCCCAAGGGCCACGCCGTGGGGCGCGTGCCGCCTCGCTCGCTTGCTGCGTTCGACCGGTTCTGGGAATGTGTGGAATGCAGTAAGCCTTACTGGCACGGCACGCACTGGAGCCGGATCAGGCAGGTCCTCGACAGTCTCCGGTCCTCCCGCGGCGACGAGTCCGTCAGTGAGTGGGCGGGCTCGCCACCTGCCTCGTCGTGACGTTGGGTAGATCGACGTTGGCGGGACGCGCTCGGTCGACGAAAATTCGCCGACCTCGAGGGAAGGCGATGTCGATCCGACACCCCTCCGATCGTTCTTGGCGCGAAGGAGAGTCCAAATGCCGAAATACATGCTCTTGCTCGGTGGTGCCGATCTCGACAAGCGGAGCGGCAACGCGGCCCTCGCGTCCGAGATGTACCAGCAGTACGCCAAATGGCTGAGCTCGCTCCGCGAGGGCGGCCACTACGTCGCGTCGCACAAGCTTCACGATCAGACCGGCGCGCGGCTCACCGTGCGCGGCGGCCAGGTCGTCGAGGGACCTTTCATGGAGAGCAAGGAAGCCGTCGGCGGCACGTTCGTCATCGAGGCCGCCTCCCTCGAAGACGCGCTCGCGCTCGCGCGCAAGTCTCCGACGCTCACTCTCCAGAACGGCTACGTCGAGGTGCGAGTCGTCGAGGAGGTCGCTCGTCCTGCATCCGCCTAGCTCGAGGCACCTAGCGCTCGAGCGCACGTTCCGGGCTGCGCACCGCCGCCTGATCGCTGCGCTCATGCGCCGCTTCGGGGTGAGCCAGCTCGCGGAGATCGAGAACGCCGTGCAGGAGGCGGGGCTCCGCGCGCTCGAGCGCTGGGAAGGCGAGCCAGACGCCGCGGAGCTCGAGGGCTGGCTCCTCCGCGTCGCGCACAACGCCATCATCGATGGTCACCGCCGAGAGCGGCGCAATGTGCCGATCATGGATTCGCACCTCGGCGCCGACTCGCCACCGGCACCGGAGCTCGACGACGAGCTACGTCTCGTCTTCCTCTGCTGCCATCCGGCGCTCCCGCGTGCTGCGCAGATCGCGCTGACACTGCGGATCGCGTACGGCTTCTCGACGGCGCAGATCGCCCGTGCGTTCCTCTCCGACGAGCGCACCATCGCTCAGCGCATCGTCCGAGCGAAGCAGCGCCTGCGCGATGAAAGCATGCAGCTCGAGCTGCCGGAACCGGATGAGGTTCCATCGCGTCTTCCGCCCATCCTCGACGTCCTGTATCAGCTCTTCACCGAGGGGTACTCGACGACGGAAAGCGACGCTGGGATCGACGACGCGCTCTGCGCGGAGTCGCTCCGCCTCGTGCGTCTTCTCACCGACGACGAGCGCTGGACATCACCGGCGGCCGAGGCGCTCCGTGCGCTGGTTTGCTTCCACGTTGCTCGTGCCCCGGCGCGGATCGCAGATGACGGCAGCCTCGTCCTCCTCCACGAGCAGGATCGATCGCGATGGAACCCATCGCTCCTCGAAGAGGGATTCGTCTTCCTCGCTCGTGCCGCTCGCGGCGACGAGGTCTCGCGCTTCCATGTCGAAGCCGGCATCGCGGCGTGCCACGCCAAGGCGGCGAGCTATGCCGCGACCGACTGGGGGGACATCGTCACGCTCTACGACGTGCTCCGGGAGATGTCGCCGTCGCCCGTCGTCGACGTGAACCGCGCGCTCGCCGTCGCGATGTGCCGGGGCGCCGTCGCCGGGCTCGACGAGCTCGACGCCATCCCGGAACGCGAGGTCCTAGGTCGGTATCCTTACGCGCTGGCGATGTATGCCGAGCTGCATGCGTCGCTTGGTCATCTCGACGAGGCGCGCATGTTTCTCGATCGGGCTCTGGAGCAGCAGGCATCACCCGCGGAGCGTGCGCTCCTTCGCCGTAAGCGTGCAGCGCTCGCACGGTGAGCTCGCCACCGTGACTCAGGCGACGCGCATCGACTCGAGGACGCGTCGCACGGCAGACGCGATCGCGGGATGAACGGCCATCGCGTCGAGCGCTTCGCTCGTTGGCATCCAGACGGCGCCGAGGTTGTAGTCCGCGTCGATCACCTTCGGGAGCTCGGTCGGCGGCGCCTCCGGGCTCGCAGCGAAGTAGTGCGTCGTGCAGTCGTATTCGACGCCGGCCCACGTGAAGGGGTACCTGTCCACGAGCACGTTCGACGCGTCGATGCGAACGGGCACGCCCGTCTCTTCGAGCGTCTCTCGGAGGGCCGTCTGCTCCGGTCGCTCGCCGGGCTCGACTCCGCCGCCGGGCGGATAGAGCGCCTCGACCCCCGTTACCGGGTCGCGAAGACGCACGAGCAGGAGCCTGCCCTCGGCTTCGCACACGACGGACGCTCGGCTGCGCGGCTTCATCGGAGTGCAAACCATAGCGCGACGTCGCCGCAGCGCGCTCGAGATCCGACGGTCGTGCTCGAACGTGCCGCGAAGGTCTTCCGAGGCATCCGCGAGGCGTGTGAACGCGCGCGCTTTCCGTTCTGGTAATCATCGATCGGAGCTGGTCGAGGCATGATGCACGGAGGTCGAGGCATGACGAAGATCGAGATCGAGACCAAGGACGGGAAGTGTCCGAGCTACGTCTATCGCCCGACGGGCAGTGGTCCGTGGCCCGCCGTGCTCGTCTTCATGGACGGGGTCGGGATCCGTCCCGCCATGCTCGAGGTGGGCGAGCGCCTCGCGGTCCACGGCTACTTCGTCCTGCTCCCGGATCTGTTCCATCGGTCCGGACCGTACGAGCCGATGGATGCGACCGTCTTCTCCGATCCGGAGAAGCGCAAGGTCCTGATGGAGAAGTTCTTCGCGCTCGCGACGCCGGCCAACGTCATGTCTGACACGCGCGCGTTTCTCGACTATCTCGCAGCGCAGCCCGACGTGAAGCCGGGCGGCATCGGGACGACGGGCTATTGCATGGGAGGGCTGATGTCGCTCACGGCGGCCGGCACCTATCCCGATCGCATCGTCGCGGCCGCCTCGTTCCACGGCGGTCGTCTCGCCACCGACGCGCCGGACAGTCCGCACCTCCTTGCGCCCAAGATGAAGGCGCGTCTCTACATCGCGGGCGCGATCGAGGACGCATCATTCCCCGACGCGATGAAGGCGCGGCTCGACGAGGCCTTGACGAAGGCCGGCGTCGACCACGTCATCGAGACGTACCCGGCGAAGCACGGATGGGTGTTCCGCGACATGCCCGTTCACGACGCCGCCGCCGCCGAACGGCACTGGCAGGCGATGCTGGCGTTCTTCGACGAGAACCTGAAGAAGACGGGGGCGTCGCCGTCCGCAGGATGACGTCGGCGCCGGGCATCATTCGCAAGCGAACGACCCGCAAGCCTCTCAGCGAGCTTCGCCGCTGAACGCGCTACATCGCTTGCGCTCGTTCCGCGCCGACGGTACTTCCGGGCATGGCCAAGCATCGGCTCACGTCGGAGACAATCGACACGGAAGCCGCGCTGCGCCAGCTCATCGGCGAGCCGGGCGCGCTCGTCTGCTCGAAGATCAGCGACCGATTGAATCCGCTCACGCGGACGTTCATCGAGCGTTCGCCGTTCGTCTGCCTGGCGACCAGCGACGAGATGGGGAGCTGCGATGTCAGCCCGCGCGGCGACCCCGCGGGCTTCGTCCGCATCCTCGACGACGTGACGCTCCTCGTTCCCGAACGTCCCGGGAATCGCATCGCCGATTCGCTGCGGAACATCCTCCGCAATCCGCGCGTGGGTCTGCTCTTCGTCATCCCGGGAGTGAGCGACACGTTCCGGGTGAACGGTCGCGCGACGCTGACGACCGACGCGGAGCTGCTCGCTCCGTGCGCTGTCGAGGGGAAGACGCCGAAGCTCGGCATCCTCGTCGACATCGAATCTGCGTACACACACTGCTCGAAGGCGTTCCTTCGCTCGCAGCTCTGGGATCCGGGGCGTTACGTGGATCGCGCGGAGCTGCCTACGAGCGGACAGATCCACCGAGCATTGAGCGGCGACGACTTCGACGCGGAGGCGTACGATGCCGAGCGCGCCGCGCGGTACGCCCGCCGCGAAGGCTTCTACTGACCTCGCACCCGTCCCGGCAACGTGGCGGAGCGCACGAGCATCGGAGGAGAAGGTTCCAAGATGACGATCGCACTCGAACAGATCCCGGTGAAGAAGAACGACGGAAGCAGCGCGACGCTCGGCGACTACGGCGGCAAGGTCCGGCTCGTCGTCAACGTCGCCTCGCAGTGCGGGCTCACGCCCCAGTACACGGCGCTCGAGGCGCTCTACGGGAAGTACCGCGACCGAGGCTTCGAGGTCCTCGCGTTCCCCGCGAACGAGTTCGGCGCTCAGGAGCCGGGCACCGACGCCGAGATCAAGGAATTCTGCTCGACGAAATACGACGTCACGTTCCCGCTCTTCTCGAAGATCGTCGTGAAGGGCGAGGGGCAGCATCCGCTGTACGCGAAGCTCACGGCGGATCGGCCGGAGGCGCGCACGCTCCCGGGTAGTGACTTCCGCGGGAAGCTCGAGGGCTACGGCATCAAGACCGGTGCGCCCTCGGAGGTGCTCTGGAACTTCGAGAAGTTCCTCGTCGACCGTCAGGGCAACGTCATCGAGCGCTTCGCGCCGGACGTCCCGCCCGACGCCGACGTGGTCGTCTCCGCGATCGAAAAAGCGCTCGGGTAAGCCTGACGGCGGGTACCTTCGCTCGGGCACGCGCGATGGATCGCGTGCCCGCTCGCGAAACGATCTGACCGAGCTGTTCCGGTCGTTCGCGAGCTGGATCAGCCGCGACGGCGCCCGCGCGTCGTGGATTCGAGCTCGGCCTTCGCTTCGCGGGCGCCCTGCGCGGCGAGGGCGTCGGCGCGCTCGTTTCCGATGTTGCCTTTGTGGCCGCGGATCCACTGCCAGCTCACGACGAGCTGCTTCTCGGTGATGCACGCATCGATGCGGCGCACGCTCTCGACGACCAGCGGATCGACCTTCGCGAAGTCACGCGCGCGCCACGTGTCGAGGCTCTTCGAGAGGTTCTCGACGAGCGATTGGTTGTCGGAGAAAACGATCGCTTTCGCGCCGTCCGGCAACGCCGACAGCGCTTCGGCGACGGCGCGATACTCCATCACCTTCGCGAGCGTGCCTCTCGCCATCCCGTAGCGTTCGACCGGCGGGCCCTCGGGCGGCCGGATGTGAAAGCCCCAGCCGCCTGCTCCGCCATGCGCGGCCTTGCAGGCACCGTCGGTGTAACAGAGGTATTCGTCGCGACCGCTCACGGCTCGAAGCTACCTGATCGAGACGCAGCTCGACGTCTACGGTTTCTTCTTCGGCTTGAAGGCGGCCGGATCGAGCGCGTCGAAGTCGCGTTTTGCGGCGGCTTCGTCGTAGGTCTCCTGCTGCTCGGCGACAGCCATCATCTGCTGCGTCACCACGCTCGCGAGCGCGTGGACCGTCACGTGGCGGTCGATACCGGCGGCTCGGAAGCGGGCATAGGCGGCAACGGCCGGGTGGTACCCTTCGGCGAGCTGATTCTCGACGATGACGTGGATGGTGGCGTGCACCGTCGGGTTCTGCCCGGCCGGCGAACGCGTTCGTCGATGAGCCTCTTCCACGGCGTGAATGCGCTCGGCTTCATCCATGGCGAGCCATTCCTCCGCTGAGGGCGGGGCGGTGACGTCGTATTCGGCGCTCATGACGCCGGACTCTAGCAACGGATCGCCGTGTCTGCGTCTCGTCCGTACGAAAACGACTTCAGCCGTTTCCCGACCCACGCCCATGATGCGCGAGAGCATGGGGTTCGCGCGACTCACGGCGCTCCGGGCACATGGAACCCCCACGCCTCGGGCGATGCGCCCAGCGAGCGAGGGACGTTGCCTCGCATGAAGCCCCACGGACGCGCGAATCAACGCTGATTCGCCTAGGTGCCCGGTTGAGCCGACGGCCGACGCAGCGCCGTCGTCTCGTCCGCGACGAGGAGGTCCCGGTGTTCTTCGGGATGCCGGCGTTCGTGATGAACACGAAGGTCGAAGCGCTCCACGCGATCCGCGATGCGTGGCGCAAGGACAACGAGACGCCGGACGCGTTCTGCCAGTGGATGTTCGGCAACGTCTACGACACGAGCGATCGCGGCGATCTCTCGCACATGGACGAAGCGGCCGCGAAGCCCGAGTGGGCACGGAGCAGCGCTGCGCTCGGGGACATCTCGTTGCCGCTCCGGCGCCTCGACCGCCCCGCTCACGCTCGGCGCGCCGCCGGTCGTGGACCCGCCGTAGCAACGCGCGGCGCATCCCTGGAGACCCCACGCGCATCGTCGGATGTTGGCCAGCGCGAAACGCTCGCGGTGCGCCTGCGGCGTGTGCAAGGCGGCTCGCCGTGTTAGAAGACGACGCCGATGCGTGCGCCCAGCAGTCTCCGGGTCCTCGCGTTTGGAGCCGCCGTCCTCGCGAGCGGCTGTGTGGGGCCATTCGCATCTCGCACTTCTCACGGTCCGGCCACGCCGAACGACCGAGCCTCGGCGTCCGAGGCGACCGTGGCGAAGGCAGCCGACACGGCGTCCCACGATGTCGGCACCAACGCGCCGGCGGCGGATTGCGATGACGCGAGGCCTGCGTCTGCGGTCCTCGACGATGGCCAAGATTCCGAGCCGACCACGCTCGACGACGGGATGGAGTCGCCCGCGGAGACGGCATCGGTGGGGACATCCGCCGCACCGTTCGCCGATCTGAGCGATGCCGAGATCACGTCACGTCTTCGCGCAGACATCAACGCGCTCGGACCGATCTCGATCGGTCGCGCGCACGGCGGAGTGCTCGTCGCCGGCGTGCGCATGCCGGAGGGCGCGAACTGGGAGCTCGTCAGCCCTGGGCTCGCGTGGGGGACGCAGGAGACCGTCGATGGGCTCGCACACGCGATCGACGCCGTCGCCGCGCGTTTCCCGAGCACGCCGAAGGCGTTCATCGGCGACATCAGTGCAAAGCGCGGAGGACTGCTCCATCCCCACGTCAGCCATCAGTCCGGTCGCGACGTCGACGTCAGCTACTACCTGACCGAGGGCCATCGCTGGTACGTGACGGCGAACGGCTCGAACCTGGACCGCGCGAGGACGTGGCACTTCATCCGCACGCTCATCGCGGACAGCGACGTCGATCTCATCCTCATCGACACGCAGGTCCAGCGCATCCTCAAGGCATACGCGCTCGAGATCGGCGAAGACCCCGCATGGCTTGACCAGATCTTCCAGGTCGGCGGCAAGAGCCAGCGTCCGCTCATCTTCCACGCCAAGGGTCACGCGAGTCATCTGCACGTCCGCTTCTACAGCCCGAAGGCGCAGGAGCTCGGGCGCCGTGCGTACGGCTTCCTCGTGGCGCGTCGCATGATCGCGCCCCCGACGCTCTACATCACACATACGGTGAAGCCCGGCGAGACGCTCAGTCACCTCGCGGTGCGCTACAAAGTGACCGCCGACGTCATCAAGAAGGCAAACTCGCTCACCAAGGACACGCTGCGCGTGAACAAGCCGTACAAGATCCCGCAGACGGGCGGCATCGCGATGCCTGCACGCGTGGTCGTTCCGTCGCGGCGTGTGCCACCGCCGCCGAAGGCGGTCGCCACGACGAGCTCGGGCTGGGCAGGCGAACCCTGCCGTCGCGCGAGCCCGCGCTGAGCGCTACGAGCTGCATCGATGAACCTCCCCACGCTCACTCCTGCCGAGATCGCGCTCCTCCGCGACGTCCGCCTCTCCGACGAGGACCACGGCGGGCTCAACGGCGAGGAGGTCTCAACGGACGAGTACGAGGCGATGCATCGCCTCTGCGCGCTCGGGCTCGTCGAGGCGGTCGGCGAATACGGGGAGGCTCCCGACGGCGAAGAGGACGAGCGCGAGGCGGGCGCCGCGGCGGTCGTCTATCGGATCACGGCGCGTGGCGTGCTCGCCCTCGCGGATCATCCTTCGGGATCGGGCTGATCAGGCAGGAGTGGTCCGACCAAGAGCCGCGCTCGAGGCGTCAGGTTCGGTCCCGGCGTCTGACGCGGTAGTGAGCCGCGAGGTGCGCGCCCGAGGTGACGTCAGGGCTGCGTAGCGCGGGGAGGTGACGTCATGGCTACGACGCGCGGCGAGGTGACATGAGGGCTGCGGAGCGCGGCGAGGTGAAGTCAGGGCTGCGTGGCGCGGGGAGGTGACGTCATGGCTACGGGGCCTGGCGAGTTGAGCCGACGCCGCGGCGCGTGGCGAGGTGAAGCGGGGGCCGGGGCCGTCTCCGGCATCGTGCGTAAGGTGTCGCAGCGAGGACGATCGCCGCTCAGGGACCCTGTCTTGTTTCCCCAAGACTGGCGCGCCGACGAATCAGGGCTACAATCATTCCGACTCGCAGCGCCGGGCACCACGTCGTTCGACTTACGCTGGCCGGCGCGGTTCAGAGGAGGGGAGGGGAAGATGGGCACGGTGGCACCCGCGCAGATCGAGCTCTTCGACGTCCGCACGTCGGGGCGGGTTCGGCGCGGCCGGAAGCGCGGGCCGAAGCGGCGCGCTCACGGCAGGGTTCCGCACCGGGAGCGGCCGGTCCACAAGGGCCGTCATCCGGTCCACATCACGTTGCGCGTTCGGCACGGACTACCTTCGTTCCGGCAGCAGCTCGTTCACAGGCTGCTACTCCAGGTGCTCCGCGACCAGCGGAAGCGCGCGTACAAGAATAGCTTCCAGATCGTCCACTTCTCGATCCAGTCGAACCACCTGCATCTGATCGCCGAGGCCGACGACGGACCTGTGAAGCCCGCGGAGCGCGTGAAGCGCGTGGAGAAGGGCGCTTGCAGCGCGCTTCGTTCGGGGATCAGCGGCTTCGCCATCGCGTTCGCGCGCCGGTTGAACCGGCTCCTCGAGCGCAAGGGAAAGGTCTGGGACGATCGCTATCACCGGCATGATCTCGCGAGCCCGCGCGAGGTCAGGACGTCGCTGCGTTACGTCGTGAACAACTTCCGCAAGCACGGACACGTGACGATCGGGACGGGAGCCTTCGACTACTACTCGTCGGCGCAGCATTTCGATGGGTGGAGCGAGCCACTATTCGACTGGTTCGAGGAGCCGGAGCCATGGACCGAGCTGAAGCCACGAACGTGGTTGCTCGCGGTCGGATGGAAGCGTCACGGCTTGATTCATCCAGAGGAGATCCCGGGCGCGCGTCAGCACCGCTGGGATCCTACGGGTACCACGAATGCTGGGAGCTCGAGCTCGGGTACTACGAGCTCGAGACCGAGCTGCTCGAACGAGAGGAGATGATCCGAAAGGCGAAGGTCGAACCGACGCGCATCAACTTCGTCGAATGGCTCCGGCTCGATCGGAAACGATCTCGCGTGGAGACCATGGAGGGGTGAGAGGCCGCCGGGGAGACCGGCGGCCCCATCGGGGTCAGCGCGCGCGGTACGCGAGCTTGTAGAGGGTGGCGACGATACGGTCGACGGTGTCGACCTCCCGCGCCACCCGCTGCGCGTCCACGTAGCCCGCTGCGCCTGCGATGCGCAGGGCCATGATGACCTCGCGACCACTAGCCATGGTGCTCTCGAGACGGACGGTGCGATTGCCGCCGCGAGCAGAGAGACCTTCGCCGGAGTTGAGCCCGACGGAGTTGAGTGCGCGCCGCATCTGCCTGCTGAGATCGGGATCCTGGCGCGCGATCACGCGGGAGAGCTGGTGCAGGGCACCGATGGTGTGAACGATGTCGTTGGCGATACGTAGCTGCATGGCGAGCTCCTTGGGTGAGTCGCCGGGCGTCTCGGCCCGGCTTCGCCGACCCAGAGCGCAGCTCGCGTGACGCCGGCGTCCAATCCGCTTCCGGCGCGCACCACCGCAACGGGCCGGCGCGCGAGGTGCGCGCCCGAGGTGAAGCCGGGCCGAGACGTCCGGCGCGCGAGACCCCGCGATACGTCAGCGATGTCCCGTCGCTTCCCCTCACGAGCCGGAGACCGGAGCCGGACCCGGAGCCGGACCCGGTACCGGACCCGGTATCGGAGCTGGACCCGGAGCCGGACCGGCATCGACATCCAATAAATGAGCGGCATTGCCTCTAGCGCTTCGGGCGCCCGGAGATCTTCAACTCCGACCAGGGGCGCAGCTCACCGCCGAGGAACTTCACCAGGCCGCTACGCGACCACCGTCGCGATCAGCATGGATGGCAAGGGCCGATGCCTCGATAACGTCTTCGTCGAGCGGCTCTGGCGCTCGCTCGAGTACGAGGAGGTCCATCTTCACGCGTACGAAGACATGGCGGAGGCACGTGCCGGGAGCGGCCGCTGATCTCGCCTTCTACAACGACGTTGACGTAGGCAAGCGATGGTCGCGGCGCAACCGCGTCATCCTGGCTCCAAACGAGGCACGAAGAAGTGTTCGTCGCCTGCGGCGCGAAGAGGCCCGAGCCGGACGACACGCGCGCTCACCACCATCTTCAGCGCGGCCACCGGAGCGTGTTATCCGTTACGGATAGGACTGTGCGTCCACGTCACGGCGATGGACTGCACCTACTCGCATGGCTGGAGGTCGCGCGTGATCAGATCGTCGAGGTGCATGGTCCTCGTCTCGGGACTCGTGTCGTTCGCGCTTGCTTGTTCGGACGCGGGGCATCCTGAGAAACCGTCGCCATCGACACCGGGAGACGGCACGACGGCGGATGATGCAGGCGCGCCGCCTGCCGTGATTGGCGGCACGGTGGCCGAGATCTCCGTCGATCCCGTCGCCTCGGAGACGCCAGTGACCTTCGGTCACGTGTTCGTGGACGGCGACGTGCCGGCCGATGTCTCGTTGGCGCTCCGGACGTCGTCGGGCGCGATGCTGCCGACCCAGCTCGATCGCAAGGCGACGCATCCTTCGGGCGCGCTTCGTCATGGAATCGTGAGCGCGGTACTTCCCGCCGGCACGTCGGGCCGCATCGAGCTGGTGCGCGTCGAGGCGACGCCGCCGGCGACGCCGCGCGACGTCCGCACGCTGCTCGATAGCGGCTTCGACGCGGTCGTGACGGTGCACCTCGGCGATCGGACGCTCACCGCATCGGCGAAGGACGCGCTCGCGAATCCCTCCCGCTGGCTCGACGGCGCGGTCGCGACCGAGTGGGGAGGGCACGTCCCGCTATCGGACGCGGCCGGGGCGCACTCGCATCTGCACGCGCGCTTCGATGTTCGTGCGTTCGCCGGGACCGCCGGTGAGCGCGTCGACGTCACGATCGAGAACGCCTGGGCATTCGAGCCCGCGCCCTCGAGCTTCACCTATGACGTCGACATCGTCGTGCGCGGCAGCTCGGCCTTCTCGAAGAAGGCGCTGAAGCACCTGCATCATTCGCGCTGGCATCGTGTGCTCACGCCGTTCGCCGACGTGAGCGTGCACTACGACCTCGGTTACCTCGCGCGGACGGGCGCCGTGCCGAGCTACGACCGCACCGTCGAGGTCGCCGCCGCGTCGCTCGAAGCTTGGGGCAAGACCGCAGAAGCGGGAGTCGAGCCGATGGAGGTTCGCTTCCTCAACAACTACATGCCGAGCACCGGCGGCAGGGTGGACATCGGCATCCTCCCGGGCTGGACCGCAGGCTGGCTGCTCTCGATGGACGCACGCGCCCGCCGCGCCATGCTCGCGGTGGCCGACTCGGCGCCGGCGTTCAGCATCCACTATCGCGACAAGAACACCGATCGCGTCGTGTCGCTCGAGACGTACGACGACATGACGATCCTCGGTCGTCCGGGCGACACCAAACATCCGTTCCCGAGCTGCGGCGGCGACTGCGCCAGTCCGCTCACGGCCGATACGGCGCACCAGCCCTCGATGAGCTAGGTGCCCTATCTCGTCACCGGCGATCGCTTCCACCTCGAGGAGCTCGAGATGTGGGCGGGGTACAACGCGTTCGTCTCGAATCCCGGGTACCGGGAGTACGGCAAGGGCCTCCTCAGGTCCGACCAGGTCCGCGGCTTCGCGTGGGCGCTCCGCACGCTCGGACAGGTCGCCTTCATCGCGCCGGATGACGACCCGCAGAAGAAGTACTTCGCGTCGATGCTGCAGCACAATCTGAAGTGGCTCATCGACGATCAGGTCAACGGGCCTTCGAAGAACCCGCTTTCGATCCTCAACGTGGGCTACACGATGGTCTACGAGAACAGCACGGGGTTCGCGCCCTGGCAGGACGACTTCTTCACGTCGGCGGTCAACGCCGTCGCCGGTTTCGGCTTCCACGATGCGGACCCGGTGCTCGCGTACAAGGCCCAGGCGCCGGTCGCGCGGATGCGCGATGCGTGCTGGATCGACGCGGCGGCGTACACCATCCTCGCACGCTCGACACCGACGGGCCCGTTCTTCCCGAGCTACAAGGAAGCGCACGCGGCGACCTTCGCCGAGCTGAAGCTCGCGAACGGCACTCGCTACCTCGACCTCACGTGCGCGAGCAAGGAAGCGGCTGACTTCCGTACGAAGCTCGACGCCGAGAACGGCACCACTCGCGGCCCATGGGCGCCGGACGAGATGACCGGGTATGCGACCTCGAGCGAAGGTTACCCGTCGAACATGCAGCCTGCGCTCGCGGCCGCGGTCGACGCCGCCGTACCCGGCGCGAAGGAAGCCTGGGCTACGTTCGTCGGGCGCTCGGTGAAGCCGACGTACAGCGACTCCCCGCAGTTCGCGATCGTGCCGCGGTAGCCGCGGTTCCGCATCGGACAAGAAGCGGTCGACGCGGGCGGCGTCTCCCGGTAGCAAGGGAGGCCATGCCCGCGAACGACGCCGTGCTCCGTACTGCGCAACCCGAGGACGCCGATGCCCTTGCGTCGCTGGGACGGCAGACGTTCATCGACACGTTCGTCGATGGGTTCGGGATCCCGTATCCACCGGACGATCTCGAGCGCTACCTCGCGGCGAGCTTCAGCATCGCGACGACGCGAAAGCGGCTGCTCGATCCGAGCGAGGCTTGGTGGGTGGCGGAGCAGCGCGACGCGATCGTCGGATTCGCGACCGCCGGTCCGAACACGCTCCCTCACCCGGAAGCGCGGCCGACCCACGCGGAGCTGCGGCGGCTGTACATCGCGAGGAGCGCGCAAGGTCTCGGGCTCGGGACGCGCCTGCTCGAGACGGCGCTCGCCTGGATGGAGACGCACACCGACGGGCCGCTCTGGATCGGCGTGTGGAGCGGCAACGTGAAGGCGCAGAAGCTCTATGCCGCATACGGGTTCGCGAAGGCGGGCGAGTACAAATATCCAGTCGGAAGCTGGTTCGACGACGAGCACATTCTTCGCCGCGGCTAACACTGTGCCCGGGCTCGCGCGACGAAGGCGAACAGCGACCTGCCGAAGGTCCGAAGCGCGGCTATCCTAGGAGCATGCGGCCTTCGTTTCACGTCTTCACCGCCCTCTTTTTCTTCGCGACGCTCTACGCCTGCTCCGACGCCACCTCGTCGGGCACGACCCCGAAGCCCGGCACGGACGGCGACGGCTCCGACGACGGGACGACGACGGCCGACGGTGGGAAGACGAAGAACGACGGTGGCCCGCAGGGCTCGAAGGTGAACACGACGACCCAGAGCGTGGACGTCGACGGCACCTCACGCGAATACGTGCTGTCCGTTCCGAAGGCGTACGACAAGGGAGGCTCGTACCCGCTCATCGTCGCGCTCCACGGCGACGGTCAGGACGCTGCGGGATTCGTGTCGTTCAGCAAGCTCGAGCAGGTCACCGGCGGCGAAGCGATCCTCGCGTTTCCGGATCAATCCGTCGACATCTGTGCGGCCTACGACGACAACCCGGACGAGAAGCTCATCGAGCGAATCATCGATGCGGTCAAGTCGACGTACTCGATCGACCCGTCGAAGATCTGGGGCTTCGGCTACAGCAAGGGGGGCTACCAGCTGAACGAGATCGCGTGCAAGAAGCCGGGGCTCCTCACTGCCATGGCTGTCCACGCAGGCGGCGCCCCCAACTCCTGCACCGGAGGCGCGATCAACTGCGCGAATGGAGCCGGCCTCCCGGCGTTCTTCACGCACGGCGGGAACGACGATCCGAACGGTGGCGAGTACGCCGCGCAATACTGGGCGGGACGCGCAGGCTGCCAGCTGACGAAGAGCAAGACGACGCCGGACATCTGCGAAGCGTTCGACGGCTGCCCGGCAGACAAGCCGGTCGTCTTCTGCGTCGTCCCGAACCAGCCGCACTACCCGATGTACGGCGACGCGGCCGCCCACTCGTGGGCGTGGTTCAAGACGCTCTGACGAGCGAGCCGCTCTGCCTACGCCGAGGCGATGGTAAGGAGAGTCTTCGATGATCACGATCTCTGCGTTCAAGTGGGTTCCCCCGTTCGCGCAGGGGCAAGTCCGAGACCTTCGCGTCCGCTGGGCCCTCGAAGAGGCGGGCCTGCCGTACGAAGCGAAGCTCATCGGCCCGAGCGATCAGGCCTCCGCGGAGTACCGTGCGCGCCAGCCTTTCGGGCAGGTCCCGTACTTCGAGGAGGAAGGGCTCGTCCTCTTCGAGTCAGGATCGATCGTGCTCCACATCGGGGAGCGGAGCGATGTGCTCCTTCCG
Organism: Pseudomonadota bacterium; assembly: GCA_023402175.1. Lineage (GTDB taxonomy): Bacteria > Myxococcota_A > Polyangia > Polyangiales > Polyangiaceae > Labilithrix. The sequence goes on from JAEXCN010000436.1 coordinate 19,881, forward strand.
GACGATCCGCGTGCGCGAGCGCGAGCCATCACGTGGGTGTTCGCGGCGCTGAACTCGGTCGAGATCATGCTCCAGCAGGTCGCCGCGATCGATTTCTTCCACGTCGGCGACGAAGCGGCGCAGCGCCGGCGGCCTGCGGCCGAGAGCGCGGCGAAACGCAGACTCCACGAGGTCGCCGCGTGGCTCGGAGACCGCGAGTACCTCGAGGACCGCTTCACGGTCGGCGATCTGATGATGTCGACCGTGCTCCGGATCGTCCAGCACACCGATATGCTCGAGAAAGAGCCGATGCTGAAGGCATACAAGGCGCGCTGTGAAGCACGCCCCGCCTTCCAGCGTGCGCTCCGTGACCAGATGGCTCCTTTCGAGAAGCGCTGAGAGCTCGCGTTCGCTGCGGCGGAGCCCGCGCGTTTCTACCCGGGACGTCCGGACAGCCAGCACGGTTTCGACATCGGGCCGAAACTCTTTGTGCTCCCTTGCCGCGTTGATCTCCGGAGCGGCCGGAAGTAGCCATTTGTCGTCCCGGATACCCAGGGAGGAGGACCAGATGACCGCTGCCGCAGCTTCCCAGACGCGGTCGGACCGGCTCGTCGCGCTGCAGCGCGGCTCGACGACGGACGAAGCTCTTGCATTCTTCGATTCGCTGCCGCCGATCGCTAGCGAGGATCTCCGCGGACGGTGGAAGGGGTCGGAGCTCCCGACCGGGCATCCTCTCGAGGGGCTGCTCGAGCGCTACGGCTGGTACGGCAAGGCGTTCATCGATGATGACACCGTGCATCCGCTCCTGTTCCAGGACGCGTCCGGCAAGATCGTCGTCGTCGATCCCCGCCGGCTCCCGGTCGCGATCGCCCCGCGCGTGCCTCGTCTCGGCGGTTCGATCGTGCGCCGTGCGCTGTCCATGCTTGGCTCGGTGATCGGCACCTCGAAGCCGCGGGCGCGCCTGCGGAACGTCGAGTATCGAGGGAAGGTGAGCGCGACGATGATCTACGATCACCTCCCGATCCACGACGTCTTCCGTCGCGTCGACGACGACACCGTCCTCGGATTGATGGATCAGCGCGGCGACAAGCGGCCGTTCTTCTTCGTGCTCCGGCGGGACCACGCGACCTGAGCCAGAGGCACGGGCTCGAGCGCGGCCGCGTCCTCGCGGCTCGTGCGCTATGGTCGGCTCGAGATGGCGAGCCACCGCGAGGTCGACGCGTTCCTGCTGTCACGCGAGTGGCGTGACGCGGACGACGGCGTCGAGATCGTCCTCTGGGCACGTGCCGAGGACGCGCCGGTGCGCGTGCGCCTCTCGCGGCAGGAAGCGGTGATGTTCGTCCCGCGCGAGGCCGTGACGCACGCCGGGCGGCGGGTAGCGCGGCCGCTGGCGGCCCTCGATGGACGCCCCGTCGACGCGGTCTACTTCCGTTCGCAGCGGGCGCTCGTCGAAGAACGCGAGCGCCTCCGGGACGTGGCCGAGATCACGCTCGAGTCGGATGTGAAGCCCTCCGAGCGGTACCTGATGGAGCGCTTCGTCACGGGAGCGCTCCACATCGAAGGGCCCGCGCACGAGCGGCGTGGCGTCCTCCACTTCGACAATCCGCGCATCAAGGCCGCGGAGGTTCGTGTCGACTTGTCCGTCCTCTCTCTCGACATCGAGACCGACGGCTTCGCAGGGCCGCTGCTGTCTGCTGCCGTCGCGACGGCGGATCGAGAGCGCGTGTTCGTCCGCGCCGAACGGCCGGCGAGCTGGCAACGGGACGAAGGTGACGCCCCAACGATCGACTTCGTTCGCGATGAACGCACCCTGCTTGCGCGGCTCTTCGCGGAGATCGTCGCGATCGATCCTGACGTCATCTGCGGCTGGAACATCACCGAGTTCGACCTGACGATGCTGGAGGCACGCTCGCGCGAGCTGGGGGTACCGTTCGCCATCGGGCGGGCAGGGGAACGCGCGCGGGTGCTTGCTGGCGGCGCGCCGGGACGTGTCTCGATCGCGCGCGTGCCGGGGCGGACCGTGCTCGATGGCATCGCGACGCTCAAATCGGCGACGTACAGCTTCGAGCGGTTCACGCTCGAGCACGTCGGTCGCGAGCTCCTCGGACGCGGCAAGAAGATCGCTCCCACGGCCGATCCTGTCGCCGAGATCCGACGCATGCACGCCGAGGACGTCGGGAAGCTTGCGGAGTACAACCTCGAGGACTGCAGGCTCGTTCTCGACATCTTCGCGAAGGCCGACCTCCTCGGTTTCGCGATGGAGCGGGCGCGCTTGACGGGGCTACCGCTGGACCGGCAAGGCGGCTCGGTGGCGGCGTTCGATCACCTGTATCTGCCGCGCATCCATCGTCGGGCCGTCGTCGCGCCGGACGTCGGCGTCGACGTGGAGGTGATACCTAGCCCGGGTGGGCACGTCCTCGACTCGAGCCCGGGCCTCTACCGCGACGTGCTGTCCTTCGACTTCCGGAGCCTGTATCCGAGCATCATTCGCACGTTCAAGATCGATCCGCTCGGCCTCGCGCAGCCGGGCGAAGATCCGGTGCCCGGCGAAGAGGGCGCGACGTTCGCGCGCGAGGGAGCGATCCTGCCCGAGCTGATCGCAAAGCTGCACGAGGCGCGGAGCTCCGCGATGGCCACCGGGAACACGGCGCTGTCGCGCGCGATCAAGATCCTGATGAACTCCTTCTATGGCGTGCTCGGGACGCCGGGGTGTCGCTTCTTCGATCCGAGGCTCCCGACGTCGATCACGCGCCGAGGACACGCGATCATCGAGCGCGCACGTGCGTACTTCGAAGGCGAGAGACTGCCTGTCATCTACGGAGATACCGATTCGCTCTTCGTCCACGTGAAGGACGCCGGGCCCGAGGAGGAGACCGCCGTTCGCGGGCGGACGCTCGCGAGGACGCTCACGCAGCTCCTCGCCGACGAGATCGCGCGCGAGCACCGCCTCGAGAGTCACCTCGAGCTGCGCTTCGAGTCGCACTACCTGCGCTTTCTGATGCCGACGACGCGCGGGACCGATCGCGGCTCGAAGAAGCGATATGCAGGCATGGTGAGGAGGGCCGGCGGCGGGACCCAGCTCGTCGTGCGCGGTCTCGAGGCTGTTCGTCGCGACTGGACTCCGCTCGCGCGGCGCGTCCAGCTCGAGCTGCTTCGCCGTGTCCTCGATGACGAGCCGTTCGAGGCGTGGCTCCTCGAGGTCGCGCGCGACGTGCAAGGCGGACGGCTCGACGACGAGCTCGTGTACCGCAAGCGCGTTCGACGCGAGCTCGACGAATATGGACGGGGCACCGGCCGAGGTGCGCCGCCTCACGTCCAGGCCGCACGCATGCTCGAGGCGACGGACGCCGAGAACGCGACGAGCGAGGTCGAGTACGTGATCACGACGCGGGGCCCGGAGCC
>JAEXCN010000465.1 GCA_023402175.1 Pseudomonadota bacterium
GGCCATGTCCGTCGCGTATGCGTTGACCGTCCACCCCTGGGAACCGGCGTACTTCATGCAGCCGTCGAGGTAGGTGATTCGGTATTTGCCGGCCGGGAGCGGTTTGCCATCGTTGAAGTATGCGGGGGTGCCGAACAGATCGAGGGAGCCGGGAGTTGCGAGGCTCGTGGCTTCGCCGAGCGCGCAGCCTGCCTCGCCCGCATCCGCGCCGGCTTCGGCGCGTGCGTCGAGGTCGGCGGGTGCATCGCCAATCGAAGCGTCGGAGGGGCTCGAGCCGCCGCTGTCGAGGGGCCCGCCGGCCCCCGCGTCGCCCTCCGATCCCTGCTCGCTGCCGCACGCCGAGAGGGCGGTCGACATCGCACCGAACGAGGCGAAGAGGACGACGGCGAGCGCGGTTGGCTGGAGCAGTCGCGAGATCGTGTTCGTTCGAAAGGTCATACGCGACTATCGCATGGCCTCGGGACCGAGCAAACAGGGCACCCGGCCAAACGATCATCAATTGATGATCGAACACTGAGATCCGGTACTTCACGAGCACAGTCCGAACGGTCGTGAGTCTTTCCTCGTGAGCGAGCGCGAGGAGTTCCTTGAAGTCGCTCGCCTCGCTCTCGACTTCATCCGTTGCGTCGAGCCGATGACGACCTTTTTGCAGCACTCCGTCGCCGAGGGCTGCTCGAGGGCCGCTTGTCCTCGGTTGCCCGCCCCGTCTCGGGCACCTTCAGGATGACGGCATCGGCCGGATCGATGGGCCGCCCATCCTCCGTGCGGAGATGGAGTCGGACCGCCTTGCCGGTGTCTCGCTCGACGAGCCGCGAATGTTTCTCGCCCGGCGCGAACAGATGCTGCTCGCCCCACTGCCGCAAGGCGACCATGACGGGGAAGAGATCGCGCCCCATCTCGGTCAGCTGATACTCCTGATGCGCCCCGCCGTTGGCAGCCGGAACGGTTCTCAGGATGCCGCGTGCGGTGAGTGTGCGTAGCCGTTCGGACAGGATGTTCTTGGCAATGCCGAGGCTCCTGTGGAACTCGCCGAAACGTCTCAGCCCGTCGAAGGCATCCCGCACGATGAGGAGCGACCACCAGTCCCCGATCACGTCGAGCGATCGGGCGCTCGGGCAGTAGTCACCCTTCAGACTCGTTCGCTTCACCACGGGCTCCCTTCACGCTCGATGAGAGCGCAGCGACCTGCTTTCGGTTGCATCATAAAACCGTCCTGCTACACAGACCAAACGGTTTTATCATGAAACCACAGACGCAGGAGTCTTGCCATGCAACCGGACCGAGGCAGGGTGGTGAATGCCGGCACAGCTTCGCGGCTCCCCCGCTCGCTGACCTTGCTGTTCGCAGTGGCGAGCGGGCTTGCTGTGGCCAACGCCTACTTCGCCCATCCGCTCCTCGATCAGATGTCGAAGGATCTCGCGCTGCCGCGGGCGACTGTCGGTCTGGTCGTGGGCGTGACCCAGGTCGGCTACGGACTCGGCCTCATCCTGCTTGTGCCCATCGGCGACCTCATCGACCGGCGCAAGCTCGTGGTGGGCCAGACGCTTCTCTCGGTTGTTGCTCTCATCTCGGTAGGTCTCTCCACGACCGGTGCGATGCTTCTAGTGTCGATGGCCGCCATGGGGCTGTTCGCGGTCGTGACGCAAGCCTTCGTCGCGTATGCGGCGAGCCTGGCGCGGCCGGCTGAGCGCGGTCAGGTCATCGGCGTGGTGACGAGCGGCATCGTCATCGGCATCCTGCTCGCACGCACCGTTGCCGGTGCCCTCGCGGACCTCTCCGGCTGGCGCACGGTCTACCTCGTATCGGCCGGACTGACGCTCCTCACCGCCGCCCTCCTGTTCAAGGTCCTGCCGCCGCAGGAACAACCCGCCCAGCGGCTATCGTATCCGCGCCTGCTCGGCTCGCTCTTCACGCTCTTCATGGAAGAGCCGGTGCTGCGCATCCGCGCTGTCATCGCGATGCTGATCTTCGCTGACGTCACGACTCTGCTGACGCCACTCGTGCTGCCGCTCAGCGCGCCGCCGTTCTCTCTATCGCATGCGGCGATCGGCATGTTCGGTCTCGCAGGCGCGGCGGGGGCCTTGGGCGCGGCGAGAGCGGGGCGATGGGTCGACATGGGGCTAGGCCAGCGCACGACCGGCGTCGCGCTCGCGCTCATGCTCCTCGCCTGGCTGCCGATCTCGCTATTGCCTCACTCGATCCTGTGGCTGATAGCAGGCGTTCTCATTCTCGACTTCGGTCTCCAGGCGGTGCACGTCACCAACCAGGGCATGATCTATCGTGTGAAGCCCGAAGCGCAGAGTCGGCTCACTGCCTCTTATATGGTCTTCTACTCAATCGGCAGCGCGGTCGGCTCGTCGTCCTCGACGATCGTCTATGCCCATGCGGGCTGGAGCGGCGTCTCCCTGCTCGGCGCTGCCATCGCCGTACTGGCGCTTGTCTTCTGGGCCGTGACCCTGCGCGCCACGCCCGCGGCGGCGTACGCGCCGATCGTCGGAGCGGCAAGTGTCGCGTCTCCGGAACCCGACGAGACCGACACCGCAGCTGCGTGACGAGCAGGCCCTCGGAAGGCCTCTTCAGCAACGCACAGGCGGGGCGCTCCACGCAAGCTCCCCACTGCGCCCTTGCGTCATCAGCTTTCGTAGGTCTGGAGGAAGCCGAGAGGCGATGCCCTCGCGCAGGTGCCACAATAGACGATTGCGGCCGACCTTCACGGCCGACGCTGGGAGTAACACGACTGCCAACGCGCCGTGTTCGAGTGCGGTGTACCCGTGCTCGTCTCGGCCTGACCAATGAAGCACGAGGCGCGTGGTTCTACTCGATCGCTCGGTCCATCGTTCTCGCATCCTCGGCGGTGTCCCGCGCGCCTCGAGGAACTACCGAAGTCATGCCGGATGGTGCCGAGGCAGTCGTACCGGAACGAGTAGGCCTCGAACCCCCTCGAAAATCACGTCGACCGTCTCGAGCAGTCGACCCGATTCGCGACGTTCGGTCGGCAGCTCGATGCGTCGACCTTTACCGTCGACCGTGTACCCGACGAGGTAGTTGTCGTGCACCTTCGACATGGTGCAGCGCTGGCCGCCAGCAGCCGCAAGCTCGTGCCTCTCGATCGCGCGAACGCTCCCGACGGATGTCGAAGGCGCCCGCGCGTGCGCGCTCGGTGAGCGGGCTTGCGATGTGCATGGCAGTGTCCCCGCCACGGTCAGCGACACGGTGAAGGAGTACAGCGACCGATGGCTGTCCGATGTCTCGGCGCAATCTCTCCGCTTCTCGCTCGGCGTGCTTCATCCGCGCGAGCCGAACGGATCTCCACCCTTCGTCACGACGGGGCATGGCGAGGTCTTACGTTCAGCCGATGCTGTACGGTTACGCCGGTTTGCCATCGAGCACTCCTCGCGCATACCCGCGCTATTCGGGGTGTCCACGGAAGTGGGGGAGCATCAACGCGTCTTATGCGGAATTCTCTCGTGAAGGCTCAGTGGACCTGCACGAGCGGGGTATCGACGAGCTTCCGCTGCGCCATGCCGCCGGGATACGCGTAGCTCGCATACTGGTCCCAGCCCCATAGAGTGGCTGTAAACGGCCCTTCGCTCCTCATTTGCTGCATGCCGTTCTTGCAGGTATTCGAGCCGAACGCGCTGCCCGGCTTACCGCCACGAGCGATATCGATTCGCGCATATTCGTAGTCGCCGCGTGACCCCACTGGCTGGAAGCCTGTCAGGTTGCCCGCACACGCGAGCCAGACGTCCTTGAATTCACCAGCTTGTTTCGCTCGAACGACGACGAGCGAGGTGTCAGCGTACGTGGGATCGGCGTAGAAGGAATACGAATTCATGTATTGTCCGGAAGGCACGACGTTGACCATCTCCGGATCGCCGTTCCCTCCCATGTTTGCGCCACCGATCGGTGAGCTCGAGGGCCCGGGACCTCCGCCCGACATGTACGCTGCGAGGTAGATCGGATGCTCAGCGTCCTGCGCCCGAACGACGAACGGAGCGTCAATCCCGACATAGAACGTCGCGAGCTCCCCAGCCGACATCGTGACCGGCGCGCCTGGCGGAATCATCGGATCGTACTCGAGGCGGGTCCCATCCCGCGCTGCCACGATACGATAGGGCATCACCTCGTGTTCATTCCCGGTCCGAGGACGGTAGCCGACGGCAACGTACTCCGATCCCCACTGCTCGAACGAGGGTATTTGCTGAGCGATGATGTCACACGCCGTGTGCTGTGCTGGAATCCTTGGGCACACTTGGCCGCCGACGCTGCTCGTCGGCTTCGTCGACGTAACGACGCTCCCCGTAAGCTCCGCTTCCTGGACGAGCTGGAGGTGCTGCCCCTTCTTGAGATGGTACGTCACCGGACGACGCGCGGTCGTCCCCACCACTCCAGGGCCGCCTTGAATATCGCGTGTCGGAGTGATCGTCACGTCGGTGTCTTCCGATGCCATGATCTGCGCTGCGGGCCAGGGCTGGTAAGGGGCGTAGCTATTGCTATTGAACTGCGACTCCCATCCGTTGACGAGCATGTGCTCCTTTCCCCATGTCGCGACCGGGAGGAGGAGCGTAGCCGTCGGGAGAAAGCTAGGAGCGCCACCGAACGGGTAGATCGTGGCGGCGGTCACCGGCAAATTCGCCTTGAGCTCGAACGACGTACCTACGCCAGTGTTCAGCGGCACCGGGTCGGCGTACGTAGCCGCCTTGACCCCGTTAGGACAACGCGTGATCCAGGTGAATTCTCCGAATCCACTCGGACGAGGGAGAGCCGGGTCACGCTCGGAGACAAAGAGAATCACGCTCTCTCCCGGAGCGATGGGTCCGTCATGCTGCTCCAGCGTCGCTTCGCCCGGCACCGTCTTGTATACGGCGTGCGAAATGTCGAGCGGCTCGCCACCGAGAGACAGCGAGACATTGACATCGGCGTTCGATGTATTGACGACGAATGCCGCATAGCAGGCTTGTTGGTATGCTTTCGTGAACCTCGGCGGCTGCATGTAAAACTCGCAGCCGTTCGAGCTTCGCTCGGCCGCAGCCGCCGCACAGGGCTCCATACAAGTTCCAGCGCCACACGCGAGCCCGTCAGAACATGTCTCGACGACGTCGCTGACTTGCTTTTGCGCTCCTGCCGGGTCGGGGCACACCCGGATGACCGAACGCCGATCGAGAGAGCACTGTAGACGGCAGTCAGGCTCACCCGTAGACGCGTCAGGCGTGTCGCCGAAGTCGTGCACCGGTCGCTCGAATACAGAACGGTCCTGCCTGCAAGCGCCGGCTGCGAGCGCGGCGCTGGACAGCCCGAAGAAACCGAGCTTGGCGGCAAGCGGTATCGAAAGCCTCATTGGAACACTACCTCTTGCGGAACGAGACTCGGCACTTTGGGCTTTCCGTAGCCGAGCTGACCGTTGAAATTGCTGCCCCAGCAAAAGACCTGTCCACTCGTGAGGAGCGCACACGTCGCGGTGGGAGTTACTTTCACCTCCACCGCGCGGCGTGGCAGGTTCACCTTGACGGGCTCGAACGCGTAGTTCTTCGTACCGTCGCCAACCTGACCCGACGCATTGTCTCCGGCGCAGTACACGGCTCCCGAGACGCCGCAGGCGCACCATCGGCTCCGGCGGGTGACGAAGACGTAGTCGACTTCACCGCCGATGCTATCCGTCGTGGCGATCTGGCGAATTGGCTCGGGCGTCACGACAGGCTCTGGAAGTGCTCGACCGAGCCTCCGCGGCGTCTGTAGGTCGCTGTACTGCGTTGCCGGGCTAATCCCCCAGCAATAGCCCGTACCACTCGTGATCGCGCACGCATCTTGATAGGCAACATCGACCCACGCGATGTTGGTGAGATCGACAGCCCTCGGGTACGGATCAGGGAACAACGACGAACGCCGGCCGAGCGGCGGATTCGCTCCCCAGCTCACCATCGTTCCATCTTCTCGGACGACGAAGGTTGCGGCCCCGACGACGACATTGTGGAGCGGCGCTCCGGGTGGAAGAACGATGTCGGTCGGAGGAAGCGCACGGGACGATGGTGTCGGGGCGACCTGACCCGAGCTGTTCGCGCCCCAACACGATAGGTGCCCATCGACGATCGCACATCCCGTTTCGAAACTCACGCTCATGCTCGTCGCAGCCGGAAGGGGGAGTTTTACGGGAGTCCGCTCGGTGCTGACAGTGCCCTTCCCGTCACGAAGGAACGGTCCTGTTCCCCAGCACCAAATCGCTCCGCTGCTGTCGAGCGCGCACGTGTGGTCGAGCGCGACGATGTTCGAGAGCCCGACGACGGGGGCCGGCGTTTGACTATCGACTGCCACCCCTTCGTCGCCTCGACCGAGCTGACCGCTCCCGTTCGCCCCCCAGCAGGACACCGACCCGTCATGCAGGAGCGCACAGAAGCCTTCGTTAGGGTCACCGACATACTGACCCCAGAACTTCGTGAAGAGACCCCGCGTCGTCGAGAGCGACATCGCGCATGATGAAGACTCGCAGACGATAGGAGGCGCCGCCCCATCAAAGGGCCCGGCATCTCGTGGCGCTTGCGCGTCGTTCCCTGGTTCGGACGATCCGCCGTCCGGAACATCGGCAGACTCAGCGTCGGCAGACTCGGCGTCCGGTCGATCGACTTCGCGTCGAGAATCTTCGTCGCTGCTCGAACACCCTACGATCGGGCCGCTTGCCAATGCCAGAACGACGGCAGCGAAGGCGCTCGAAACCCGCCAATCAAGGACTCGTCTTGTGTAGCGCATAGCCGGCTCCGATCGCCCAAAGATTCGTCTTGGATGTCCCGCGAATTCGGAAAAGGTCGCTTCGTACGGGCGCGCCGCGGAGGGCGAGCGTCGAAATTTGGTATGCGCCGCCACTCCACGCGTTCTCCACGCGCAAGACCATGCCTTTCCCGCTGAGCCATTGCTCGCCTTCCGAGGCGGCCCAGAGCGAAAGCATCCGGTCATCCTCCACCATCACCGAGGTAGGTATCTCGGACAAATCTACCGTGTATCCATCCCCCGCCTTCTTGAGGCGCGCGACCTCACGAGGGCCGTTGAGCATGACAGCAAGCCCGGGTCCGGGTGACTGGATGTTCCCAACCCACCCATGGTCTCCTCCGATTGACTGGACGTCGGCCACAGGCACGCATTTGGCATTCCACGCGTCCGCCGAGGGTGACAAGACGGCGTCCGCCGCGCGTTCATAGTTGCCCGCGACCTTGTTTACGACGAACGCGCATGAATTGTTTGAGCCCGGACGCACTCCTCCGAACCACACATCCTCCGGGTTCGTGCCGGCGGCGCCGAGAAAGTACCGATCTTGGTTCGTCTCCGGGACATCACGCGCAACGTACTCCACGACCCAGGACGGAGGAGCGCCGCCCTCGCTCTTCCAGTGAAAGATCGCATTCCGGTACCACGCATAAACATCATCAGGCCCGGTCCCCCAGACACCAAGCGCGTAGTCGTCAGAACCGAAGTAATCGTACTTAATGTAACCCGCATTCGCGACCCCGGGATTCCTGCCATAGTCATCGAGACGAGAACGCGTCCACGTCCACTCCGTCTGGTGGGGGAGCTCACGTGTGCCATGATAGATGAGCCCCGGCGATACGCCGAAATACACTTCGCTATCGTTCGGAGCCCAGAGCCTTCCTGCGTACTTGCCCAGGCCGCTCTCATTTTGACTGGCATCGTCGATGTAGGTCCATCGCCCCGCAGCGTCCGCCCACTCGAGGACTCTGATCCCGAGCGTGGGGCTCGTGGCGATCGCGAACGCTCGCCCCGGGAGCGGCCAGACGTCCTTGAACGTCAGATCGCTGTCTGGCAACGGCGTCGCGCACCAGCCGTCAGGACTGCACATCGACGACGCGGCATCGGAAGCATCGAGCGCACTGTGTCCTCCTGCGTCGGTGCCGTCGCCCCCACCGTCAGGGATGAGCCCGCGGCCAGCGTCGTCGGAATCCGGCAAAGGCGCGACGTCCTCGGACGCCGCGCAAGCGCCCATGGCGCCGAGCAGCAGCGACGACGCAATGAGAACCGAGGTGTGTCTCATGGTTTACCTCCCAGAGATAGGACGATGCCGACGCCTCCGATCCAGACGTGACCCGGCGACGGCATCCAGACCGCGGTGAGGTCTGGACGCCGTGCTCCGTCGAGCCCGGCGACCTTCATGCGCGTCCAGCCGCTGCCGTCGTAGTGGAGCGCGACCCCCTTGTCTCCGACCGCCCAGATGTCCGAGGGCGACGCGCCCCAGATGGCATTCAGGCTGTCTGTCGTTGGGACATCCGTGACGATATCCCAGACGACCGGATCGCCGGTGTAGTGGCGGATCACGCCGCCTTGCCCCACCGCCCAAACGTCGTTCTGGGCGGCGGCCCAGACACCATTGAGAACATTCGACGTTTGAGTGTTGTACGCCTTAAAGACCGGAGCAGGACCATCCGCGTCGGTAATGTACAAAGCCGCACCGAACGCACCCACGGCCCAAACGTCGTTCGCTGACGTACCATGAACACTCGTCAACGAGCTACATCCGAGGGACTCGCACGCGCCGTAAGGCACCGCGGCGAACTCGAACCTTTGCGCCGACTCGACGAAGTGCATCCGCCAGATGCCCGTGGAGCTCGAGATATTCGTCGTCCTCGTCGTGGCCCAAAGCCACTCCGCACCCTCTGCCGCCCAGGCGGACGTAGGCGAATTCCTGTCGTAGCTCCCGCTGCTGATGTACGCCTGCCGGGTGGTCCAGCCGTCTACGGACGGCGCACCCGCATCTACGCCGGCGTCTTCGATTGCGAGACCACGCGTATGGACGATGTCCATCGTCGTGAGCAGGATTTCTGCCGGACCGCGCAACCAGAGGGCGCGCATCGAGTCGTTCGCACCCGGAACGGAGCGCTTCCAGGCCGTTCCGTCGAAGTGCGCGAGCGCTCCGAGCGCACCGGCAACCCAGACGTCAGTGCTCGAGCGGCCGCGAATGGTATTTACCCGACTCCGCCAATCGAGCCCAGCGGACGGATCGCTTTGATCGAACGGTCCGTTCGGACAGAGGCTGTCGTCAGAACACTCCGTCGGGAAATATTCGCAATCGCTGCAGAGCGCTACTTCCGCGTCACGATCCGGCTCAGTACCAGGGCCAGCATCGGACGAAGGCTCATCCAGGACGTCGGGTGGGTCGGCCACTGCGGTCGTATCGTCGGAGGCGCACGCTCCAAGGCCGGCGATCATCGCGATAGACGCGATGGCACCGCTGGCCACGACCACGAGGTAGGTCTTCATTGCGGGACCCCCGCTTCCTGCTCTTGGCAGGGTTCTACCGCACATCGGCCGTGGACACAGGCCTGGCCGGCGATCGCATCACAGGCGTTACCGCATGCACCGCAATTGTTCGGATCGGAATCGATATTGACTTCGCAAAAATCCTCGAGATTTCCGTTGCAGTCTGCCGTGCCTTCCTGACACCGATAGGTACAGGACCCAAATTCACATACCCCATAGATGTTGTTGCTCCAGCCGCAGCCACCGCCGCACGCACCACAATTTTGTGGATCCGAGCTGAGATCTTTGCATTCGCCGTAGCAACCGCTTGGCCAGGCTCCGTAACACGAGCCGCAATAGGTCTGTCCCGGTGGGCACGCGCATATAGGCTTGCCAAAGACATCGGGCTGGCACTGCTGGCCCGGCGGGCAGGCGTTCCCGCAGCCGCCGCAGTTCTTCGCGTCCCAGAGGTAAGCCTCGCAGCCGTTGGACGTCTTGCTATAGAGGTCGCCGTCGCAATCGGAATAATCCTTGTTGCACTTATACTTCTGGCATTCGCCCCCGGCACATCCGAAGTAGGTATTAGGTAGAGGGTCTCGACCGCCACCGTCTCTCGGATCGCAGACGTTGCCGCAGCCATTGCAATTATCGTCGTCAAACTGAGGATCCGTGCACTGGAGCCTCCCCCAACCACCGGCGCAGACAATCTCTGGAGCAAGACAGCCGCAATCCCAGCCGCCGACGGGTCTCTCTATGCAAGGCTTGCTAGGGTCCTCACATTTTCTTCCGCAGGCGCCGCAGTTTTCGTTGGTCGCCGGGACGACTTCGCACCCGTTATCGACGAGGCCGTCGCAATCGAGGTACTTCGTCGGCGAGCCCAGACACTCCATCTGACAGGTGCCATCGACGCAGACGAAGGTCGAACCATACGTATTTTGGGGGCATGCGAAACCACAGGCGCCGCAATTGTTCTGATCGACGGCGATATTCACGTCGCATGGAAAGCGCGAATTGGGACACGTCACGCGGTCGGCCGGACACTTGTTCGACGGGCAATAGTTGGTGAGCCCCGCCTCGGACGGCTCCGTCGCTCCATCGGGCGCCGCTCCGAAGCCTTGCGGCGCGGAGGCGTCCCAAGAGTCGTCGGCCAAGACGATCGCCCTGTTCTCCGAGCACGACGAGACCAAGATTACGCCTGTCAGCGCGACGACAGAGACGACCCCCGCGCGGGCGTAGGGGTAGTGAAAGCGTCGATGAGCATTCATCACCATCTCGAACCTCGTTCCCGCTTCGCTCCGCGAGCGGCCACGGTCAGTCTTGGAGACGCTCAATCACCGAGCGAACACGTTTCGTGTACGGACTCGTCGGATTGACCGTTAGGAATCGTTCGGCCCAGGCGCGCGCGCGCGCGCGCTCCCCCGACAATGCCAGCGCCTCGATGTGCATGACTTCGACTTCCTGCGCGAAGAGGCCAGATCGAAAGCGCTGCTCGTAGCGTTCGACGGATTGCAGGCATGAACGGACGTCCTTCGCCTCGAGCGCGGCGCGCGCAGACGATACGAGCGCGAGCTCGTCGTCGAAGGTCGTTCCTTCCCTTGTCCGCCGTTCCGAAGGCACGCTCGCTCGTGCGCCCGCCCTTGGTTGTTGCGGGGGCACGGCGACGGGCGCGTCGGCTAGATCGTTCACGGAGACCGTTTGCGTCGGCGTCGGCGGGTCGGTGCTCACCGAGAGCGGCGGCGAAGACGACACGCCGCCGACGGCTTCGGTCCCTGGATCAGAGACATCCACTCGCGCGGAGACACCCACGATCGCAGCACCGATCACCAGGCCGGCCTTCCACCAATGCCAGCTCAAGCGTGAGGTGGTCGCCATTTGCGATACGCGCGACAGGGCCTTGTCGATTTGCACGCTCGAGGGCCCGTCTTTTTCGCTCGCCTCGAACAGCCGAGCGAACTCGGGATCTTCGTAGATCCGGCGTGTCGGTCCTTTTGTCATAGGCTTCGTCCTCGCCGCACGCGGGCGCGGTGACGATGGAGACGCGCATCGAAATCGTCGCGCGCGCGCCGCAGCCGGGACGCCACTGTTCCGGCGGGAACTTCGATGACGTCGGCAATCTCTTGCATGGTCAATCCTTCGAGCTCGTACATGACGAACACCACACGGAGACTCTCCTCGAGCTCGGCGAGTAGGCGGTAGAGGAGTGCGCGCGCGCGCTCCTCGTCGAAGCGTGTTTCCGGCGTCGGGGCGTCGTCCTCCAACGTGTCGTCGGTCTCGAGGCCTTCCGTCGGAACTTCTCGTGCAGCCTTTCGCCTCAGGTTCGAGGCGATCCGGAACGCAGCCCCCATGAGGAAGGCGCGCTCGCGCCCGGGCTGGGCCTCGTCGAGTCGGCGCAGCGCAACGAAGAAGAGATCCTGCGCGGCATCGTCGACCACGTGTTCCTCGAACCCGATGCGTCGAAGGAATCTCCATACGCTCGCGAAATGAGCGCGCACGATTCCGCGAAGGTACTCGGCGCGTGAGAGATCGACCGTCAAGTGGTCGCCCTTGTTCTCGGGAGGGTGAGCCTCGGCAGCGGGGCTCGAGACGATCGACGCGCTCACATCAGGTAGTAGTGCGGGCGAATCGTTCTGATCACGAAATGCGCGTCCGGCCGAGGCATCACAGCTTGATGCCGACTCCCAGCCCATGGAGCACACCGATCGGCGGGACGCTTGCGATCGGTCTGCCACTGGAGAACGCAAACGGCTGCCGGTTCACGGGTACGGTGATGAGCACGGTCGAGCTAAGGAACACGCGGTGCGAGACGTGGACGGCCGCCCATATCGATCCGCCGAGATCCAGCCAGAAGGTCGACAGACGCTTCGCAGCGGAGAATCCATGGGCGGATGCGTGAAGGACTCCGATGTCGATCTCGGCGCACGGGGACACCTCCACGGCAGCCCGAACCGCAAACCGAATCGGACACAGCCGTAGGTCGGCGGCGGTCCACCGAAACTCGGCACTGCCGCCCCGCATCGTTCGTTCCTTCAAAAAGCTCTGGCGTATGCCGAGACCGACGCTCGGCTTCCATCGACCGAACCAGCTCGCGGTCGAGGACGGTTCGACCTTCGCTGACGCACCGATCCCCAGCATCGCCCCGTGCAAAACCGCAGAGCTTGTCTCGGCGCGAAGGTCGAGCGAGATCTCCGCCCGTTCGCTCGCTCGCACGCCCGTGCGCCGAGGCGTCGAGGATGCTGTCGCGACAGGCTTTGCCGCCACCGGGGGCTCGAGCGGTCGCTCGTCCGTGGGCTCATCGCGCTCGATGACGGGTCGGCTGGTGTCCTCTTTCGACGGCTCTGAAGGAGCCCCGGGGTCCGGCGCATCGATCGCGAGCGCAACCATGATCGCCAGGCCGTCTGATACTCGCTTGCAGCTCGGCCCCTCGAGCTCGCGTTCGGAAGCCGTCTCGGTCGCGTTCGCGACGACGAGCTTGCCGACCACCGATGAAGTCTTCGCCGAAATGCGAACGCGGATGACTCGCGCCGTGGGGGTCCCCTCCGGCACCAGCGACCAGCGCGTAGTGTACTTGCGAACGGTCGCGACGAACTCCAACTCCGACGGACATGCTCCGGTCGCCTCGTAGTGGAGCGCGATCGGTTCGAGGTCGACGGGCTCTGCACGTGCGGACGACGAGATCGATAGACCAGCGAGCATCACAACGCCGCGCGTGAACCGCCAGCTGCTCACGTCCGCCTCGTCATCGGTGCGCTCAAACTAGCGCATGACCCCGCGGGGAGTCTCCAGATGCGATCTCCCGCTGCCGACTACCCGGCATTGCCCCCCACCCCCACTCGAGGGTGAGAGCACGCACGTTGATTTGGTAGCGTTCGGAGCACTCGACGATGGGCGCGCGGCTTCGGACGGAGGGCGGCGACCGCTCCGTGCTTGAAGCCGTAGTACCAGCGAAGGCGAGTCACAGGCTCTCCGCGCAACCGCACGTGGCGTTGCACGCGCAGGCCGGTCCGCATGCGCACGTCGGTCCGCAGCAACATTCGCCGGCCTTCGCCTGCGTCTTCGTCGAGCATGCGCAGCCGCGGGTCGAGCAGGTCTTGCAGTTGCAGTTCGTGGTCAATGCGATGGTCATGGTTCGTGTCTCCTTTGCCTCTGAAGACGGGAGACCCAGCGAACCATTACACCTGACGTAGGATTGACCGCACCTGGACGAGCGCCAACACCGCTTGCTCCGCGGAGTCGCCTGGACGACGTCTCGGTTCGCTGACTTCGTGCCGCCCGCGATGAGACGGTGCGTGCCGAGCCCTTCGACGCGATCGAGGTCTCCGTCGGCGCGTTCTTCGGCGACGAATGACGTCAGACTCACGCGTCGTTTGCGGTGTCGAGCGCTCGCGGCACGCGAGCTCCAGTCGCGCTGGCTGTAGTGTGCGATGGCGTTGCTGAAGTAGAGTTGGACCCGTGCCGAAGGGCGCCCACGTCGCGCTGGTGTTTGGCTGCTGTGTGCTGTTCGCCGAGGGAACGGCGTACGGCGAAGGCAGCGCCGACGGGTCTCAAACCGAGGTGACGCTCGTCGTCGAGCCGAAGATCGGCGGCTGTCCCACGGCGGAGGCGTTCGGCGCGATGCTCGGTGGTCTCCTGGGAGGGAGAGGGATTCCATCGGATACGACCGTGAGCGCGCGCATTCGGCGCTCGGGCGCGGAGCTCACCGCTGACCTCGACGTCAACGTCGGCGGCGCTGCCCTCGCCAAGCGCGAGCTGCGCGGTCCACTGCGCGCCTGCAGAGATCTCGTGGCGGCGACAGCGCTGGCCGCCAGCCTCCTCATCGAAGAGCAGAGCAGCCGCGAAGACCGACCCGAGGTCCTGCGGGATGAGCCCACGGACGAGGGGCCTCCGCCGCCGCCTCCCGTCGAGGATGCACCGTCGCCGCCGCGCCCAGCAGGGGACGCTCCACCCCCCGCGCACCCGTCCACGCACCAACCGAAGCTCGAGCATGCGCGCCGCTCGCGAACCCCGATCGAGGCCTCGACCTGGGCCGGCGTCGAGCTCGATTGGGGAACGCTCCCGCACATGGGCGTCGGCGTCGTCGCCGGTTTTTCTCTCGGCCGCGGCAACGTCCTCGGGCTGCTCGAGGCTGCCTCGTTCTTCCCCTCGGAGGTGCGCCGCCCTCTCGGCGCCGTGATGCGCGTGGGACTCCAGGTCGTACGAGCTGGACCGTGCCTCCGCTACGCGGTCTTGCCGCGGATTTCCATGCTCGGCTGCATCTCCGGCAATGTCGGCGCGATCGTCGGCGAGGGGACTTCGCGCGCCATCAATCCTCGGCGATACCGCTTCGCGTTGGCGGAGATCGCGCTGCGAGCGGGCCTCGGCGTGCGGCTGGCCGGTCCGTTCAGTGCTCGGCTGGAGGCCCGTGGCGCCCTCCCGCTCACGTCCGCCGAGTTCACCCTGGGGGACTTCGCCTACGAGACCCGTCCCTGGGTGGTGTCCATGGCCGCGCTCGTCGAGACGGCTTTCTGACCGGCCGGGACGTTTCCGTGATGGATCGCCCTACGTGGTTCCAATGAGCGGACGGTGAGCGAACGAATCGTCCCTCGGCTTCCGGTCGACGCCCGATTCGACGCGCTCTTCCGTTCGCAGTTCGACCGTGTCGTCCATACGTTGCGCCGGCTCGGCGTCTTCGAGCGCGATCTCGAGGACTCCGCGCACGACGTGTTCGCCATCGTGTATCGCAAGCTCGACACGTACGACCCGTCCCGCCCGATCGGGCCTTGGGTCCTGGGCTTCGCCGTTCGCGTCGCCGCCGACTACCGCGTGAGGGCTCGTTACCGTCGCGAGGTGCTCGACGAACGCATCGACGAGAGCTTCGCCGTCACGGAGACCGCGGGCGACGACGAGTCGCGCCGGCTCGTCCTCGCGGCGCTCGAGCAGCTCGACGAGAGCCGGCGCACCATCTTCGTCCTTCATCATCTTCAAGAGTGTTCGATTCCAGAAATCTCCACGCTACTTGGAGTCCCCGTGAATACTGCCTATTCGCGCCTTCGCCTGGCGCGTGAGGACTTCCGCCGCGCCGTACAGAGGCTTCGCAAACGCGAGGAGGTCCCGTGAGCGATGAGAACATTCATCGCGATAGCGACATCGACGTTCCGCTCGAAGACGACCTCGAAGCGCTCCTCGATCGCGAGAGAGCGCGACGTCCCGAGAGCGACGAGCTTCGCGATCGCGTTTACCGCCGCGTGATGCTCGGCGTCGCGGAGGGCGGCGGTGGCTCTGGCCCATCGAACGATGCTCCCGCGAAGAAGAAGTTCCCGGCGCGCGCTGCCGGAGCCATCGGCGCGATCCTCGGCGGGATTGTCGTGCTCGGCTGGCCCTCGTGGCAGAGCGCCCACAAGCCCGACGTGATCTCGATACCAGGAGATCGCGGGTCGAGCTCGGCGGCGAACATCACGAACGACATCCCGATCGAGCCCCCGCCCGCGAACATCACGAACGACATCCCGATCGAGCCCCCGCCGGCGACCGTGACGATCGACGAGCTTCCGGCCGCACCGGCGACAGCTCCAGCCGCCTCTCCGGAGACGCCGCGATCGCCGTCCCGCGCGACGGCGACGGCGGAGTGCGCGCTCTGCGAGGAGCAGAAGCTCCTCATCGAAGCAAGGACGGCGCTCGGCCGTGGTGACTTCGAGCGAGCGCTCGGGCCTCTGCGCGCGCACCAGGCACGTTACCCGCGCGGCGAGCTCGTGCAGGAGCGAGAGGCCTTGCGCGTCCGGACGCTCGCAGCTGCGGGCCGTGCCGAGGAGGCGCGCGCCGCCCTACTCGCCTTCGAGAGGGCGTTCCCTTCGAGTCCCTTTTTGCCCTCGCTGCGAGGAGTCATCAGCCAATGAAGTGGATTCACTCCGGTCTCGGCATCTGCACGTCCGGCCTCTTGATCTTCGCCTGCGCTCAGACGGGCCACGTCGGCGACGAGGTTCCGATCCATCCGCCTTCACTGGTCGGTAATGACGCGGCATTGCCTGCGTCCGGCGACGATGCCGCCGTCGACGCGGGCAACGCGTGCACCACTTGCCCGGCCCTCTCGTTCTGCGAGAACGGGAGCTGTCGCTGTCCCGTCGATCAACCCACCGTCTGCGGGAATACATGCGTCGACGTCCTCACCGACGACGCGAACTGCGGCAGCTGCGGGCACGCGTGCACCGGAGGTGCGGACGGCGGCGGCCCCGTTTGCAAAGCCGGAGTGTGCCGGACGACGGAGACGTTCTCGGTCAATCTCGGCTACTCCACGTCGATCACGGCGGACGACCAAGCGCTCTACGTCTGGGGGCGCTCCAACGTCGGCGGCTGGGAGGCGATGCGCGCCGAGAAGACCGCACAGCCTCTCGCGTTCACGAGCCTGGCCATCGTCCGCCAGATCTACGGAGAGGCGACGTATACCGCCGCCACGCTCGCGGGAAATGACTTCTTCATGGGGTCTTTCACGGGCCTCTTCCGCGTCCCGAAGACCGGAGGCGAGCTACAGACGGTTTCATCGGAATCGGTGCTCGCGCTCGCGGCGTCTGCGACTCACCTCTATGTCGGGACGGGCACGTCGATCTTGCGGATGGCGCTCCCCGACGGCGAGCTCGAGCCCTTCCTCGACTTCGGCGCGAACTTCGTCGCGGTCCGGGGCGACGATCTCTACGCCGCCACATACGTCGGATATCCGCCGACGACCCCCGCTGAGATCTACTACGTCGACATTCCGACGCGCAGACGCCTCGTCATCGGCTCGACCACGTGTGTGACGTCGCTTGCACCGACGGCGGACGGCTTGCTCTGGACGAGCGGCCTCTTCGTCGACCGTCCTGTGTATTCCGTCTACGGCGAACGCAAGCTCCTTCGCTGGACGAAGGCGCCCAGGAAGATCACGTCCCTCGTTCAGAATCCGTTCGCCCCGATCACCGGCGTCGCGAGCGACGGCGTAAGGGCCTACTTCACGAACAGCTACTACTGGCGCTTCGACCAGAACGCACACGCACTGTCGACGGTGGCACTGGCCGGGCAGGACGAGGGGCTCTCGGCGCCGATGAACCTCGCGACGGCGCTCGATCCGATCACCGCGATCACGCCGGTCCCGGCGGCAGGGCGCGCGGTCGTCGACCACATGAGGGCGCCGCTCGTCGACGGGTCGTTCCTCTACTGGCTCGAAGACGTCGAGCTCCAAGGCACGAAGGTCCGCCGCATCTCCCTCCAGTAACGAGGACTCGAATGCACACCGTCGTACGCTCTTCCATCGTCACCTGCCTCGCCGGGACGGCGATGCTGCTCACGCATTGCACGAGCTCCGACGCAGGCCCCTTCGCGGGCGACACGGCGGACAGCGGCCCGGTCGTCACCGGCGACGGCGCCGTCCCGGACGGGAGCTCGTCCGAGCCTATCCGCGACTGCGCCAAACACTGTTCGGAGGACTTGAGTCAGGTCCTCGACTGTCACGACGCGGTCGTCGAGACGTGCGCCGGCAGCACGGGCTGTGGGGGCGGCGCGTGCGTCCCTGCTTGCGAGGCGAGCAAAGCAAACTTCAGCAACGTCGGATGCGAGTTCGTCGTCCCAAGGCCTGTCACGCTCGAACCCAACACCTGTCACGCCCTCATCGTCAGCAACGCGTGGCGAACACCGGCGAAGATCGACGTCGTATTCGACGGCCAGAAGTTGCCGTTCGAAGGACACGCGGTCAGTGCCGAGGACGGAGCACCGATAGCGAACGGCACGATCGCTCCGGGCCAGATCGCCATCGTCGTGCTCGCCGGACGCAACTGCGGTCCCGCCGCCATGATCGACGAGCCGTCTGTCCTCCGCCGCGTGGCTGGGCGCAACGAGTCCGGCAGGACGCACGCGTTCGTGATCACGGCCGACGTTCCGGTGCAGATTCGCGATGTCGACGCGCTCGGTGACCGCGAGGTCGCCTCGAAGTCGTCCGCGTTGCTCGCCGCCACGACGACGTGGGATCGCGACTACGTCGTCGCGATGCCGACGCCACTCGAGGGTGAATACGCCGGCGGCGTCGTTCAGATCGTGGCTCGAGAAGATTCGGTCGTCGAGCTCCGACCCAGAGAGGACGTCGTCGGCGCGCCCGACCTCCTCCCCGTGAAGGCGAGCCAGTTCCGCTCGTATCGGCTCGGTCGAGGCGAGGTCCTGCAGTTCGTGCAAGACGGGGACCTGACAGGCTCGTTCATCCACGCGAACACGCCCGTAGGCGTCTTCGCGGGCGCGGCGAACTTCATGGTGAAGAGCGGGTGGGAGGCGGCGCACGTTCAGCTCTCTCCGACGCGCTCACTCGGGGATCGATACGTCGGCGTTCGGCACCGCGATCGATACGACGGCAAGGTGGAGAGTGCCCGCTGGCGGATCGTCGGCGTCGTCGGCGGCACGACGCTCACCTACTCACCCGCCGCGCCTCTCAACGCTCCGACGAAGCTCGAAGCCGGTGAGTTCGTGGAGTTCGAGGCCACCGAACCGTTCACGGTCTCGAGTCAGGACGCCGAACATGCATTCGCCATGTACGCGTTCATGACGTCCCCCGTGCCGTATATGGCTCCCGGCGACGACCCGAGCTTTGGTGATTTGCGTGGCGATCCGGAGTTTACCCCCGTGATCCCGGTCGTCCAGTACATGAAGCGATATCGATTTTACACGGATACCTTTTTCCCGGAGACGAACGTCGTAATAGTCCGTCGACGCGGCTCGGGCGGCTTCGCCGACGTCGATCTCGACTGCGCCGGGAAGCTCACCGGTTGGTCTCCGGTCGGCACGGACGGCGACCTGGAGCTCACGCGGATCGATCTCTCGAGAGGCAACTACGAGCCGCAAGGGAATTGCAAGAACGGTGTCCACGAGATGCGCAGCGACGCACCGTTCACGGCGACCGTGTGGGGATGGGGAGGGAAGGCGACCGGAGGCGGGGAGCTGCCCGGCACGTTCACTCGCGGGAGCAGCTATGCCTTCCCGGTGGGTGCCGGCTTCCGGCCCGTCAACACCGTCGAGCTGCCGGGAGGAATTCGGTGAGCCGTCAATGGTTCGCGCTCGCGGCGACGCTCACGGTGATGGCAGCGGCGTGCGCCACGTCGGAGCGCGACTCCTTCGGTGGGCGCGGCGCGCCACCACCTTCGACCGAGCAGCCGACGTTCCCAGCCGCCGGTGACGGCTGCACGTGCTCGGAGGACGGTAGGACGGTCCTTTGCGAGGGCGCGGCGCCCACTCCTTGTGCGGATGGACAGCGATGTTTCGACGGCCGGTGCATCGAAGACGCCTGCATCGCGGCGCGCTCGAAGCAGTCGACCGAAGGCTGCTCCTTCTACACGGTCGTGCCGGACGCCTACGACGGAGCTCAGGGGTGCTACGCGATCTTCCTCACGAACGCGTCTCCGCGCCCCGTCGAGCTCACGCTCCACATCGAAGGACGCGAGCTTCACGGCAGCGAGTTCGCCTATATCCCGAGCGGAAGCGGAGATGACATTCGATATGATAAATTGCCTGACGGGCGGATTCCGGAGAACGGCCTCGCGATAGCATTCATCGCGGGGCCTGGCACCCTCGGGGGCCAAGGTTCCCTCAGACCGTGTCCGGCGACTCCGGCCGTGACGCACACGAAGGCGACGCCGCGCGAGCTCGGCTTCGTCCCTGCCATCATGCTCGAGACATCGGAGCCCGTCGTCGCCTCCGATATCTATCCCTACGGCGGCGCGGACAGTCACGTGACCGCAGCCAGCGTCCTCTTGCCGGTCAACGCGTGGGGCACGAGCTACGTCACGGCCGTCCCCGCGGGCGGGCGGGCCAGCGGGGCGCCCTTCGTCGATCTCATCGCGACCGAGGACGACACGGTCGTGACGCTGTCGCCGAAGTCCACCGCGCTCGAGGGAGGGGACGTCATCCTTCCCGTCAAGGTCGGCCAGTCGATGAAGCTGCCGATCCCTCGTGGCCAGGCCTATCACCTCGTCCAGGGCGTCGATCTGACGGGCACGGTCCTCTCCGCGAACAAGCCGTTCTTGGCTGTCGCCGGCTCCCGCTGCTGGGGCAATCCGTGCGATAGCGCGCATCAACAGCTGCCGTCCGTGGCGACGCTCGGATGGGAGTACGCCGCCGTCGGTCATCGTGACCGGCTCGCCGCCGGACCCGCCGCGGACGCCTGTGCGCCGAAGGTCCCGGAGACTCACGCATTCCGCATCGTCGGCGTGGCGAACGGGACGACGCTCACGTACGAGCCCGAGGCGCCGGCGGGCGCTCCCGTCACGCTCGACGTCGGCAAGGACGCGTGGATCTCGTCCGTGGAACCATTCGTCGTGCGCAGTCAGGATGATGAGCATCCGTTCTTGCTCATGGAGCTCATGAGCTCCTGCTCCAGCGTAGATCCCTGCAATAAATACGGCTGTCCGGGAGATCCGGAGTTCACGACTTCCGTGCCGAGTGCGCAGTTCCTACGCGACTATTTGTTCTTTACGGATCCAACCTATCCGACGACGCACCTCGTGGTCGTTCGCCAGCGCGGGGGAGGAGGTACCTTCGCGCCGGTCAGCCTCGACTGCATGGGTGAGATCGACGGCTGGTCGTCGCTCGGACGAGACTACGAGTACACACGCGTAGACCTCGTGACCGACGGCGTGAGCCAAAGCGGCTGCGCGAACGGGCGACACACGATGACGAGCGAGGCGCCGTTCGCGGTCACGATCTGGGGCTGGGGCTCTGGAGAGACCGGCGCGACGAGCTACGCGTATCCGGCCTCGCGCGGGGTTCGCCCGGTCAGCCCCATCGACGTGAAGTAGCGATCCTAGGAGTTCGAATGATGGAGAAGTCAATTGCGCCGGCGACCACCGGTGACATCCCGCGTGCCCGACGTGCGTCCGACACGCGCGAGCGACCCGTGCACGCGTCACGGACCTCGTGGGTGGTCGGGGCGGTCCGCTCCGTCTCGCTCGTCTTCCTGCTCGCTGCGTGCGCGGACGTGCAGCCGGTCCCTTCGTCCGATCCGAACGTCCCGAGCGGAGGCGACGTCACGTGCGGAGCTGGCTCGTGGAGTAACGGCACGTGTGTCGCGTGGTCGACCTGCGGCCCCGGCACGTACGAGACAGCGGGGCCTTCCACGACGTCGGACCGGACGTGCGCGGCCTGCCCGAGCGGCACCTTCAACGCAGCGGAGAATGCGACGCATTGCGCGTCGTGGACCAGCTGCGCCGCGGGCACCTACGTACGCACGCAGGGCAGCTCCATCGCCGACCGTGAGTGCGCGCCGTGCGCGGCACACACCTATTCGTCGTCGGCCAACCAGTCCTCGTGCCTTCCGCTCGGCGCATGCCCGGCGGGCACGGAGCAGACGGCCAGCGCCACCCCGACGTCCCTCCCCGTATGTGCAGCGTGCGAACCCGGGACGTACTGCGCGGGCGGCGACGCCCCGAAGCAGACATGCAGTGGCGGCACCTGGGACGACGACGCAGATCCTGCGACGGAGTGCATCTCGCAGACGGAGTGTGTCGCCGGGAGCTCCGTCGACACCGAGGGAGACTCGCTCTTCGACCGGTGGTGCAAGCCATGTCCGGGCGGGACGTTCACGGCGACGTCCAACCGGACGATCTGCGCGGCGTGGACCAACTGCGTGCCCGGGAGTTACGTGAGCGCGGCCGGCACGGCCTCTGCGGATCGCCAGTGCGCGCCGTGCGCCACGGGGCAGTCGAGCTCGGGCACGAACGCCCCTGCTTGCAGCGGTCCGCCCATCGCTGTCTCCGCGGGGACCAACAAGACGTGCGCGATCGCGCTCGAGGGAGCCGTCCGCTGCTGGGGAGCCAACGCCAGCGGCGGGCTCGGCGACGGAACCTGGACCGACAGTCGACTGCCGTCGATCATCCGGACGTTCTCCGGAGCCACGCAGATCGCCGCTTCCTTCGAGCACGGCTGCGCGGTGCACGGCGACGGCGCCCTTCGCTGCTGGGGAACCAACTGGAGCGGACAGCTCGGCAATGGCAACCAGACAAATGCCAATTCCCCCGTAGCGGTCAATATCGATCATGTCGCGGAGGTCGCCATCGGCAATGGGCACACCTGCGCGCGGCTCGAGGACGGTTCGGTCCGTTGCTGGGGCGACAACTTCGCCGGTCAGATCGGTGACGGAACGCAGGAGCAGCGGAACCTGCCGATGGCCGTCCCCGGCCTCTCCGACGTTGCCCAAATCGTCGCGGGCTACGCGCATAGTTGCGCGCGTACCCGCGATGGCCGTGTGCACTGTTGGGGGTTCAACCCGGTTGGGGCGCTCGGAGACGGAACGACGACGGACAGGCTGTCTCCCGTCGTCGTCCCGGACCTCACGGGCGTCGTCGAGCTCGCAAGCGGCGCGTTCCATACGTGCGCGCTCATGAAGGACGCGTCGGTGCGTTGCTGGGGCTACAACGCGAGCGGGCAGCTCGGCGACGGGACGATGTCGGATCAGACCTCGCCGGTCACGGTGCCCGGGCTCTCCGGCGTCACGGCTCTGACCGCGGGCTCAGGTCACACGTGCGCCGTCCTCGACGGAGGAACCGTGCGCTGCTGGGGCTCCAACACGAGCGGACAGCTCGGCGATGGAACCGCCGTCGACCGGCCTGCGCCCACCGACGTCACCGGCCTCACCGACGTCATCGGCCTCACGGCGGGCGATCTCCACACCTGCGCGCTCGTCGAGGGCGGAGCGCTCCACTGCTGGGGCTCCAACGCGAGCGGACAGCTCGGCGACGGCACGCTCACGGACAGGAGCTCACCGACGCGAGTGTCCTGGTGAGATCTCAGTCGTGCGGTGTGCCGAATGTTTCGTCGACGAACGGCTTCACCCGGGCACCGCCGGTGATGTGCAACCACGGTGTCGATTCAGCCCCCGCCCACTCGAGCCGGAAGTCGAGGAACGGGCAGCATCGGTGCTCCAAGCTCACGAGCTCGGCCATCTGCGCGAACAGCGCAGGGTCCTCGGGATAGCGGTAGGAATACCCGTCGGCGCGCTCTTTCCGTTCGCGAATCGAAGCGAGATGGAGCTCGAGAAGCTCGCCTTCTCGATGGCGCTCCTGCGCACTGAGGGCGGTCAACGAACAGGCGATGGGCAAGGGCTTCTTTTCGTTCTGCTCCACGGGGACACCAGTCCTTCTGCACGAGGTCGTGCCGAACGTCACAAGGAACAACGCGAAAACCACCGGTAGGACCTCACGCATGTTTGGAACCTAGAGTCTGGACTCGACTCCAGAGTCAACGGGTGCCTACGATGGGCGCATGGAGAGGCTCAAGATCGGCGAGGTCGCGGCGCGCGCAGGCGTGTCGGTGGACACCGTCCGCTACTACGAGCGGGTCGGCATCCTGCCTACCGCTGCGCGTCGCGAGTCTGGATATCGAATCTTCGACGAGACCACGGTGGAGCGAATCAAGCTCGTCAGGCAGCTCCAAGACCTGAGCCTCACGCTCGAGGAAGTCGACGCGATGCTCGTGGCGGTGACCGACGACGCGGCGACGTGCGCTCGGGAGTCGGCCCGCATCGTGGCGGCGCTGCGTCGTTCCGAGGAGCGCATCGCATCGCTCGTGGCCGTTCGCGATCGGCTTCGTGAGGCGCTTCGCCGATGTGGACGCGGCGAATGCGATCTCGTCGAGCGCGCGCGCAAGGTTGCACGAAGAACGGCGCCGAACACGCCGAAGAGGCGGCAGAAGTGATGTCGGCTCCGAGCTCGCTGCTGTCGACCGTTGGTCGCGCCGGTGCCCTGTTCGTCGCGACGGCGCTCGCCGAGATCGTCGGCTGTTACCTGCCTTATCTCTGGCTGCGCAAGTCAGGGTCTCCATGGTTGCTTCTCCCCGCGGCGATCTCGCTCGCGCTCTTCGCGTGGCTGCTGACGCTTCACCCAACCGGCGCGGCGCGAACCTATGCGGCGTACGGCGGTGTCTACATCGCGACGGCGCTCTTCTGGCTTTGGATCGTCGAAGGCGAGCGTCCGACCCGCTGGGACATGGTCGGCGCGGGAGTCGCTCTCGTCGGGATGATGATCATCGTGCTCGGACCGCGCGGCGACTAGCATCGCGCGAGAGGTCGAACGCGATTCGTCGTCCGACGAATCGGAGCAGTTGCGCGTTGTCCGGTTCCCCTTGGGGACGGCCCCCGAACCCCTCGCCGGTCCTGCGATGGGGCTTCTCTTCTCGGGGCTCGACGGTCGAGTCAAAGCGCTCGCTCTCGGTCTTGGGTTGCCCTAGCTTCAGCCACGTGCGCATCTGGGCCGCTTGCGCCTGCGGACTTCTACTGCTGAGCTCCGCAGAGACGGTGTCCGCCGCCACCGTCGCAATGCGTGTCGAGACGGACGGCTCGGATGCGACGTCCACCTGTCCACCGGAGCAGGAGCTTCGTCATCGAATTCGCGCACGCCTTGGGTATGATCCGTTCTCGGCGAACGAGGGTGACGCGGAGCTTCAGGCCGGAGTCACTTTCGAGAGAGAAGGGGCCTCCCTCACCGCTGAAATCGAGGCACACAGAGCGAGCGAGTTTCTCGGCCGCCAACAAATCGTTTCGCGCTCTGCCAACTGCGATGAGCTGACGACCGCTGTCGCCTTCGCGATCAGCCTCGTCATCGAGCAGTTCGACAGCACCCACCCCGAGCTTGCGCCAGCCCATCCTCCTCGACCCGAGCAGATCCCGCGCGAAGTCGGCCCCCCCGCAAAGCACGGAGCCCCTGGAGCGCGACGAGCGAATCGCGATCGACACGAGACGGAACAGCGCGAGACGATCGCATGGGCGACCAGCGCGGGAGGTGTCGTCGTGCTCGGCGCCGCTCCATTGGTCACCCCGGCGCTCGAGCTCCGCGTGGGCGCACGAAGAACGTGGTGGTCCGTCGGGCTTGCGGGCAGACTCTTCGCGACGACGACGACCACGACGGCTGCAGGCACCGTGCGTACGGAGCAGGCCAGCTTGTCTGGGATGTTCTGCGGGCACAGAGCCATCGCGCTCGTCTGCCCCTTCGCGAGCGGAGGGGAGCTGGGCGGCCTCGGCACGAGCGACCGGGGCAGCCGCCAGGGCCGCTCGCTCCGTCTCGCAGTGGGAGTGCGCGCAGGGATCGAATGGCGTTTCGGCTCGGTGTTCGGGCTCCAGCCGTACCTGGAGGGCGCGTTCTCTCCAACATCGACGACGCTCTATCTGGGGCGGGAGCCGATCTGGACCTCGCCCACGATGCAAGGAGCTTTCGGCCTCGACTGGGTCATGCACTTCGACCAGGGACGAGGCGTCGAGACGCGGCACTGACGATTTCGTGACGGATCGGTCTTCCTCGCCGTATTTGCACACGTGAAGAGCGAAACAGAACGCCTGGAGCTCTTCCACAGGCTCTTCCGCGAGAACTTTCTCTACGTGTGTGCATGTCTCCGACGCTTCGGGGTGCATGCAAGCGACGTCGAGGACGCCGCGCACGAGGTCTTCCTCACGGCTCACCGGCGGCTCGATTCGCTCGACACGGTCGACAGTCCACGCCCGTGGCTCGCGAAGATCGCGTACCTCACGGCACTCTCATCGCGCCAGAAGACAGAGCACCGCGTCGAGGTCACCGACCCCGGCGCGATGCCGGAGCTCGAAGACAACCGTCTCCGTCCTGACAAGCTCCTCGAGCTCGAGGAAGAGCGTTCGCTCGTTCTCGATGCACTCCAGCGCGTTCCGGCGGAGCGTCGCGTCGTCTTCGTCATGCACGACATCGACGGGCACGACATTCCTCGGATCGCCGCTTTGCTCTCGATCCCACTGAATACGGCCTATTCGCGGCTTCGCCTCGCCCGCGCAGATTTTCGAGAGGCGCTCGAGCGCGTCAATCGAAGAGGCGTCCCCATCGCCCGACTCGGTTTCGTGAAGGGGTGATTCTCATGCGACATCTCGACAAGGCCCTCGAAGCGGAACGCGCCGCGGGCCAATGTGACCTCGACGCAACGCCGAGCGGCAAGGCCATGTACGACCGCGTCTGGGCGCGCACGCAGGCGAGCATCATGAACGGCGACGGAAGGTCCGACGCGGGCGAGATCGTCAGCTCGGGGTGGAAGACGATCCTGTTCGCCGCGCTGGGCCTCGCCATCGTACCAGCCGTCATACTTTTCACCGGAGAACGACGAGGTGACGGCGCGCCCAGTGAGAGGAATGCTCCGCCCGTCGCTGCCGCTCCTCAGGACATCGTCCCTCCGAGCACGTCGCCGATCATGGCTGCGGTCCCTGCGGAGGTCGATACGGTGTCCGTGGACGTGCTGCCGACAGCGCCGTCGCCGATCGCCATTCCGCCTTCGGTCCATGCGAACCGAGCTCGCGTCGCATCGCCGAGCTCTCCTCTTCCGACGGCCGCGGTGCCCGCGCGCGCGCGGGAGCTCACGGCGCCAGCTCCGGCCATCGAGTCCGATCGACTCGACCTCGAGAGGCGCCTTCTCGACCGGGTACGTCATGCACTCGCCGCGCGAGACTACGTCTCCGCGGGGGCGACGCTCGAAACGTACGAGAACACGTTCGACGACGGGCAGCTCGCAGAAGAAGAGCAGGCACTGAAGATTCGATGGCTCGCCGCGTCCGGCCAGCACGCAGCGGCACGGGATAAGGCAGCTCGCTTCAAGGAGCGCTTCCCCAGCAGCTTCTTCAGGCCCGCAGTGGAGACGGCCATTCGCGGCATGTCGCAGGAAGGAACGGATCGGTGAGACGACCTTTGACACTCTTCACGAGGAGGCGCGCAGGAGGCCTGGTCCTCGTGGGGGCTCTCTTTTTGGTCTGTGACTGCACGTCCACGCAGCAGCTCGGATTCGAGCTTCCGTCCGACGGTGCGCCGGCACCGCCGAGCCTTTCGAGCGGTGACGCCTCGACGGCCGACGCCGAGAACGCGTTGATTTCGTATTGCCCGAGCACCACGTGCACGAACAACATGGCGACGTGTCCTGGTTCGCGATTCCTTTGCGACAAGGACCTCATGAACGACGTCGACAACTGCGGTGCGTGTGGTGTGACATGCAATCACGGTACGGTCGGTGGCATCGAAGGCCAGGGTCGTTGTTTGGACGGCAAATGCGCGTACAACTGTTTTGCAGGTCTCGACTGCAACAACGACCTCGAGGACGGCTGCGAGGTCGAGCCGGGTAGCAACGAGAACTGCAACGGGTGCGGAGACGTCTGCCCGGATCCTGCCAATGCGCCGTGTATCAGGGTCGGTTCGCAGAAATTCCAGTGTGGATGTTCCGCCGGCTCGACATTGTGTCCCACCCTTTTCGGCCTAGGTTGTGTCGACACAGACTCCGACGACTCCAACTGCTCGGCGTGCGGTCATGCCTGTGACCCTAACGGGGGCGGTGCACCGAAGGTTACGAACGCGGGTTACGGGTGCAAGGGCGGAGCGTGCGGGACGACCAGCGCGTTCCTGAAATGCACGCCCAATAAAGCGGACTGCAACAAAGATCTCGTCGCCGGCGCCCTCGGCGACGGCTGTGAAACGGATACGACCACCGCGCAGAACTGTGGCGGCTGCGGGATCGCATGCGCGCCGGGGCAGAGCTGCGACATGCTAGTGGCCGGCGTCTATAAGTGCCGCTGCGCGCCAGGTGAGACGCGTTGCGACGCCGACTGTGTCGACCTGCGGTCGGATAAAACCAACTGCGGTGGCTGCGGGATCAGATGCACCAGCGTCGCGCACGGCATTGGCGCGTGCGTGTACGGCTCGTGTGCCTACGAGTGTGCGTATGGCTGGGCCGACTGCAACGGCGACTTGAGCGACGGTTGCGAGGCGAACGTCCTGTCGGATCCGACCAACTGCGGCGGATGCGGAGTTCAGTGCGCAGATCACCAAGCCTGCATCCGCGGAGTTTGCGCGGTCGAACCGTGTCCCGACACCGAAACGAGGACGCAGTGATGCGCGCTTCGAACCCGAGAACACGTGTGGGTGGACGGCGAAGGCGAGCGCGAGCGCGTCGACCGCAAGGTGAGAACATGAGGCTACGTCATCTCTCGGCGCTTTCGATGTTCGCCGCGTTCGCCGTCAGCGTCGAGCTCAGCGCGTGTGCCACCACCGATGAGGACGGCTCGTCCCCGGCGACCAATTCGAGCGAACGGGTCGCTGGGGACGCCAATGCGGACGAAGGCGTCCTTCCGCCCGACGCAAGCATCGATGGCGGCGACGCCGACCCCCCTTGTGTGCCGGAAGCTTTCTGTCCTCTTCCTCTCTTCGGGCTATCGGACACGAACCCGATGTTCGACATCCGCACCCATATCAACGTCATTCGAGGGCGCTCGCCGTCGGATGTCTGGGCAGGAGGCGCTATCGGTGCGATGGCGCACTTCGACGGGAAGGCGTGGCAGCGCTCCGAAACCTTCAGTGGCGGGCCCGTGTCCGGCATCGAGTCCGTGCGCGGCCTGTGGCTCCGCAAGACGGGTGAAATGGCTTGGGCGTCGGTGCACCCTGCCTCCACCTGGGTGCGAGGCATCGATCTCGTACCGTCCGCATACGCGCAGCCATCGGCGGACGGCTGGCTGGCTGCCAAGGACGTGGACGTACCCAACACCGTGGCTCGGGCCCTGACGGCTGTGTGGGGGATGCCGGATGCGGAGTGGGTTTGGGGTACGTCTGGGACGTTTAGTACAGATTTGTCGACCTACACCAATGGTCTCTGGCGGGCACGCATCGATGCGGATGCCGGAACCCTCGAGGTCCGCGATCCGCTCCCATCGGGCGCGTGCAAGACGCTCTACGGTTGCTGGTCGATGCAGGCCCTGCACGGCGCGACGGCGGACGATCTCTGGGCGGTCGGCGAAGGCGGAGTGACGCTGCACATCACCGGCGCGCAGAGCGACGCTCCGACGTTCACGGCGATCGACAGCCTGACCAGGGTGTCGCTCAATGGCGTTTGGGCGACCGGGGCCGAGATGTTCGCCGTCGGTGCTGGAGGGACGATTCGGCACTACTCCGGCACCGGAGATTCGCTCGAGGTCGTGACCGACGTGCCGGCGGTGGAGGCGCTCCGCGCCGTGTGGGGCACCTCGGCGAAGGACGTTTGGGCCGTTGGAGATGCAGCGTGCGTGCTCCATTGGGACGGAACGCATTGGTCGCGAATCGCCGTGGGAGGAATCGACGGTCACCGTCGACGTCCCAATCTCTACACGGTGTGGACCGGGACGCCCGGAAAAGTATGGATCGGCGGAGATGGAGTCCTCCTGACGCTTGGAGGTGAGCCATGAGGTCTCGGATGTTTGCTCGTCGTAGCGCTGCCTTCCCGGCAGGCATCATCGTCTCTACCCTCATCGTCGCCTGCGCGACTGCCGCTGATCGGTCGGACGACGCGGTGTCCGTCTCTTCCGACGTCGACGCCGCGGCGCTTCCTTCGAACGATGTCGATGCCGCCGAGCCGGATAGTCCGAGCGCCACGGACGCCGCGACGCCGTGTAGCTCCGACGGCTGGTGTAAGGCGCCGTATCCGGGCCCGAACATCACCGGCAGAGAAGTGGCGGTGTTCGAGAAGAGAGCGTTCGCCCTTCTGGACGGCGACTACATCAGGTCCAAAATCGGCGAGTGGACTCCGGACGCCGGTTGGACCCTCATCAAGGGCAACGACCCGTGGCTCTCGCCGACCAAGATCTGGGCGCCTGACGAGGACACGGTCTTTTACACGGCCCACGACTGGTCGTACCTATTCAACAACGGACCAATCGCCAGCGTGTTCGGCGTTGTCGTCGTTCGAGGTCGTCGCCCGGTCGCGCCTGCGACGGAGTGGACGTTCACGACGGGCAGACTTCCTTGCAATCAAATTTTTCCGGAAGCTGCCGTCGGCGGAACGACGGACGGAAACGTCTACGTCGCGACGTGCGGGAAGATCTACCGCCTCGATCCGTCCGCCGGCGCGGCCTCCGATGGAGGTGCCGACGCGGGGGCCGAGACCCTCCAATGGATTGACGAGGGCTTCGTCGACGTCGACCAGGCAGCGCCGATCGACTTTTACCACATCGGCGGCACGGGACCGGATGATCTCTGGTTTGCCGGAGGTCGGGTTTCGAACGGCGGCCAATCGCCGACTGCGAGTAATGGCCAAGGCCAATCGCCGTGCACGATTCTCGTCCACAAAACCACGGATGGATACCGGACGGTGCTCGACGGCATTCCTCTCGCAACCGGGTGTTCCCCAAGGGACGACTTGCCCATGGTGCGCGGAAGGCTGAGCCAGGGCATTTTTACCCCTTCGAAGAATCGCGTCCTCGGGGCGACCGAAGCCGTGGACGCGACAGGGAAGAACGTGCTCCTGAACGTCGCCCTTTCCGGGGATCAGATCACGATCGCGACCACGCGACCTCCCGCGGGCCTAGTGACCACGGCGACCCTGGGCTCCGCCTGGGGCGCGTCGGAAGACGAGGTGTTCGTCCTCGCGAACTACTCTCCGTACGGGGCTGTCGACCGCAGCACGGTCATCCACGGGCAGGCGATCTGGGGCGATAGCCCGTCGTGGGGCTTCTCTCATCTCGCCATCAACGCTGCTCCGAACTCGGAGCCGCTCAACCAAATTCGGGGAACGTCGAATCAGAACCTTTGGGTCGTCGGAAGGTACAATGCCTATCACAAATCAACCGCAGCTTCTCCTTGATCGCCGCGCACGAAGCGCGTTCGCCCTGGGAACGAGTGCGCTCGGCATCCTCCTGACGGCCGTGGGCTGCTCGACCACGTCGACGACGTTCGTGCCAAAGGACGATGCAAACGACGCTTCAGTCGGCGCAGACGCGCCCGACGCCGCCATCACCGATGGCGGTGCAGACGCGGCGGACACGGGCACCGCCCAGCCGGCGACGTCGGACGCGGGGCCTCCGCCGATTCAGTGCGTGGACGCCGCGTGCGCGAAGTCGCTCGTCACGACGATGCTCAATGCGAACGCCGACGGTGGGTTCTGTGCGCTCCTCGCCGACGCGACCGTCGCTTGCTGGGGAGGAAACGCCCACGGCGAGCTCGGAAAAGCGCTCCCTTTCCCGAATGGAACGGGCGCCTACTCCAGCGGCGTCCCCGAACGTGTGGCTGGACTCAAGGACATCGTTCATCTCTCGCACACGTGCGCGCTCGACAAGGACGGCGCGGTGTGGTGCTGGGGGCAAGGCCCGTTCCTTCAGTCGACAAATGACGCGTTCTCGATGACGGCTCCGCCGGTGAAACTGCCCATCCCGACCGCGACGCACGTCGACTTCATGATGGGCTACTTCCCGCCGTTTCAAACTGTTTCCAACACCGGCGCCTCCGCGAACGCGGTCGGCTGTGCGGTCGTGGCGGGCGACAGCGTCGCGTGTTGGGGAATGAACGCCAACGGCCAGGTGCGGCCCCGCACACTCAACGAGAGCGCGACCGCCGCAAACCCAGTGACGACGGTCGACATCCCCGACGGAGCCCCCATCCAGGACATCTTCGTCGCCGGTGCGACGTTCGTCCTCCGAGCCGACGGAACACTTCTCAGCTGGGGCGCAAACGTCATGCTCGGCCGCGATTCGTCGCTCATCCCAACTGATTCGCGACCTAGACCGGTCGCGCTCACCGGAATTACCTACGTGGACGCCGAAGGTGGAAACGCGTGCGTCGTCGCACGAGGTTCCGTCTATTGCTGGGGAGCGACGAACGTCGACCGTCAAGACCCCAACCTGAACCCCTCCGACTGGGACTACAGCTCGGCGTACTCCGCGACGCCGCGACGAGTCGAGCTTCCCGAGCTCGCGGTCAGCGTGTCCACGACCGCCGCTTTTGCCGGGTCCAGCTACTTCGATCCGCAGCGCGGATGTGCCGTCACGCTCTCGGGAGACGTCTACTGCTGGGGCTCGAACGTTTCCGGACAGGCCGGCGACGGCACGCGAGACTACGCGGTCAACCCTGTAAAGGTGAAGGGCCTGCCCGGCCCCGCGTCCATCGTTCGTGCGAGCTCCATCACCACGTGCGCGCTTCTCACGACCGGCAAAGTGTATTGCTGGGGAGAAAACCCCACCGGCGCCCTCGGAAACGGTACGACATGGGAACCGAGCCTCGCCCCTGTCGAGGTACTGCTGCCGTAACCCGGCGGCGCACGCCTTCGTCTGCTGTCGGCCGCGTTTTGGCAGCAGGAACGTGCGCCACGAGAACGGCGCCGATCTTCTCGTCCGCGCGCTCGCACGCCAAGGCGTCGACGTGCTGTTCGGATATCCGGGAGGAGACATCCTTCGTCGGGGACGGCCTCGGCTTGCGACATTCAACTTATCTGGTCCTCGTGATCCACCGGCGGGGGACCGACATTCCACAGGCGTGAGCCCTGCTCGTCTCCTCGGTGCGCCGGTTCCAGCCGTTTCTCTTTCAGACTATCGGCGCCTCCGTATTCGGTGCCTTGCGGTCATGTGCTCGAGCGGGGGCTGGGCTCTGTCAGA
Source organism: Pseudomonadota bacterium (assembly GCA_023402175.1). Taxonomy (GTDB): domain Bacteria; phylum Myxococcota_A; class Polyangia; order Polyangiales; family Polyangiaceae; genus Labilithrix. The sequence continues at coordinate 32,594 of JAEXCN010000465.1, forward strand.
AGAAGAGCTCGAGAGGTCAGGAGATTGACGATATGCGGAGCATGATTTTCGTTGGACTGCTGCTGGCGACCCAGCTCGCGTGCGCCCTACCGTCCAACGACGCAGAAGGCGAAGATCTTGGCAGGCAGAAGAGCGCGGTGATTGGGTCCACGGCCCTGGCCGAGAAATACAACTCCGCCGTCAGTGTTGGAAACACCAACAACCACGCGTGCTCGGGCACGCTGATCGCGCCAAACCTCGTTCTCACCGCGCGCCAGTGCGTCATCCCCAAGGACGATCTGCCCCGCAGCACCAGCGAGATAACGTGTGGAAAGACTACTTTCCCCGCAGAGCTCGTCGACACCCAGTCGCTCTTGATCCAAGCAGTGTCCCCGATCAACCAGGCCGAGCCGATCTATCGCGTGAAGAAGATCTTCATCGAGACGGAGATCGGTTGGTGCGGCAACGATATTGCGCTCCTCGAGCTCGATACGAACATCCCGGCGAGCGTCGCGCAGCCTGCGACGCCGGTCGTCCAATTCTCACTGAGCGATCCCGGCAACGTGGCCAGCACCGTTACGGCTGTCGGCTACGGGAGATCGACGCCGACGTGGAGCGATCCCGGGACCCGTCGCGAACGGGCAGGCATCGACATCCTCTGCATTCCCGGCAACGACAGCTACGATTGCGATTCCTATCCTATTGATGACAGGGAGCTCGTCACCGACGGCTACGTCTGCTCGGGTGGTGACTCAGGCAGCGGTCCTTACCAGTTCGGCCAGGATGACGGGACCCCGTACGTGCTCGGCGCATTGTCCCGCTCAGATGGGAATTGCCGGAACGCGGTCTACACACGGACGGACGCGCATGCCGACCTGATCATTGCAGCCGCGCTCGAGGCCGCAGCCGCGGGAGGTTACCAGGCCCCGCAGTGGGCGGCCTCTGGCAACGATTGCAGTGACGGCGGCGGGCAAGACTGCGCGCCCACCACCGTTCAGTATTCGGTCACGCGAGGCTGCTCGGCAACGTCACGCACAACGTGTCCCACAATGTTCGATTGGCTCGCTTTGACCGGAGTCGCACTCGTCGTCGTGCGGCGCAGAAGCGGCGGAAGAGGTCTGCGAGGATGACCAGCGACTCCACCAACGACCAAGGTACAAGGCCGTTCGAATAGGCAGCCTGCAAATGAGCAATAGATTATTTGCGATTACCATCGGTGTCGCCCTTGGAACACTTGTGTCGATGCTCGGGGCCGCCGGCTGTTCCTCGACGGAGCTGGTCACGAAAGTCATTGGCGACGGCGGCGGCGCCGGACCCACGAGGGACGCCGGCGACGACGAAGAGGCGAGCGGTCTCCCCGAAGAGCGGACCGTGGGCATGCCGTGTTCGACGGACAACGACTGCGTCACCGAGGGTAGCGTCGGTGACAACTTTTGCTCCTCCGGCGACAGACTCGCCGGCGTCGATAGTGTGGGCGCGAGCTTGAGCACGCCGGTCTGTATCTCCGCCTGTACCGTCCCGGACGATACCCCAAGTAACAACTCCTCTTTGTATTGCGACGGTCAGGTGGGCCTCTGCGTCGGTTCGCCGGGCGCCCAGGGCGTTTGCCTCGGCTTGTGCAGGTTCGACTCGTACCGGATCACCCATCCATGCGCCGGCAACAACAGGTGTACCACCGAGTATGGGTTCATCTCGCGCCCGTCGTACGGTATCGGATACTGCGGCCCAGGCTGCAGCGTAGACGAAGACTGCAAGGGAACGAGCGGCCAGAAGTGTGAGAAGGATACGGGCGCTTGTGTCACGACGCTTCCCGAGCCCAACACGAAGGGGCCGGGTACGGCCTGCAAGAAGCCAGCGTCGAGCAGTGAGAAGGCCGAGTGCCTGTGCTCCGTCGTGGGTGGCACGGGAGCCACGAAAGACAACGGCTTCTGCACCAGGAGATGCACGACCGTAGCCGCGTTCGATGAACCGGACGCTGGCGCGGAGGAACTGGACGGGGCCGCGCCAGTGCCAGACGCGTGTGACGCGTGGCTCAAGGGCTGGAGGTGCACAGCAGGCCTCGAGACAACGGCCACGGCAAACGGGACCGTGTACACGTTCTTCACCGGGCAGCCGCCGGGTATCACGGGCGAGTGCCGGCGTCCTTGCAGCACGACCGAAGACTGCGCCGACCTCGCGGCGGCCACTGGGGCGAACGTGGAGTGCAAGGAGTTCGCGGGGCCGGGCCGGAAAAACGCGAGCTTTTGCTCGATGGTCCCGTGATCCGGGCACGGTCTGGGCGCGCGTCGAGGAGACGCTCCCGAAAATCGTTCGATTCATACCCGGTCGGTTCGGCGCCGATCAGCGTCGTGAAGGATTAGGAGACGACAAGCATGGTTACGAGGAGGATGTTCACGAAGTTGTTCGCTCTTGCGAGTGTCTCGGCCCTGACGGGCCTTCTGGCAGCCACCGGCGCAGCGGGCTGCACGACCGAGACGAACGAAACGACGCCGAAGGAAGACGCTGGCACGAGCGACGCGAACAAGCCCCCCGTGCTTGCGAGCGACGATGGCGGCGACCAGCTCTGCTACAAGGACGACCCGTACGACGCGACGACGATCCCTTACGAAAAAGCGCGAGTCCTACTGGGAAGTTGCGGCGCGAACCTCCCGAACGTGCTCGACTTGCTCTTTGCAAACTCGCAATTGACAGCCGACGAGCTCCATGACGGGCTTGCGGACCAGATATCGCAAGCGTGCGCTGACTGCGCCGTCGCTGCCGACGGCGGCGACAGCTGGGCACCGGTCGTCTGGGATGGCGTCCAGTTGATCCAAAACCTCGGCGGATGCCTCGAAGTCGTCAGCGGCAGCGAGGACTGCGGGAGGGCATACACGCAGTGGAACGGATGCCTCGACACCGTCTGCGGCAAGTGCTCGACTCAGACCGAGGCGACGGCGTGCCTCCAAAACGCGCAGTCGACGGCGTGTTCCGACGCAACCCAGGCTCTTACGACCGCATGCGGCAACAACGTGAACTCGTATATCAATGCGTGTTTCCCGCCGGGGAAGCCGGGCCTCTACCAAGCGATCATCAAACTATGTGGTGGCACGCCGGCCTCGGATGCTGGGTCGGATTCTGGAACGGATTGAGCCGGCGAGCGTCTCTAGAGTCCGCGCGAAGATCGCGGCCCACGACCATGCGGGTGCCCGGGACGCTGTCCGGGGCCACCGCGCTTCGTTCCCCCAAAGCGTTCTCGCCCAGGAGGTGACCCTCCTGGATATCGAGGTCTCTCGAGGCCTCTCGCGGACACCACGACCAGCTCGCTCGGACGAGCATTCCTCGATTCCTACCGACGTCGGCACACCGACAGCGCATCGTGAGCTCGATGCGCAGCTGCACGCCATCACCCCTTCTGGAGCCCCGTAAGATGCGCCCGATTTTTCGCCCTGGCCGCGTGTTCGTGAGTGTCACCGTCTCGGCGCTCGCGACGTCCCTATTCTTCACCGCATGCACGAGCGACCGCGGTCGGTTCGTCGAGCCCCCCTCGTTCAGCTCGATCGACGGCAACGCTGCGCCCGACGCATGCGCGATGGTGTGCTCGATCGATCACCGCTCGGTGCTCCAGAGCTGCACGGGCGAGGTCGTGCAGACGTGCCCGCTCGAGCAGGCTTGTGGTGCCGGCGTCTGTCAGGCCCCGTGCGCAGCGGCGGCGGCCGACGAGAGCTCGAACGGCTGCGACTTCTACCTCCACCCGCCGGCGTTCCGCGCCATGCAAGCTTGTTTCGCCGCGTACATCGTCAACACATCGTCGACTCCCGCCGAGGTGTCGCTCGAGCTCAAGGGCGAGAAGCTCGACATCTCGAGATCCGTGTATCACGCCGATCCGGCGAATCCCGCGGCGGTCATCCCGCACACCGGACCGGTTCCGGCGGGTGACACCGTCATCCTGTATCTCTCCGATCAAGACCGATCGACCAAGGATGGCGGTTCGGACCCCGAAGGTTCGGACCCGGGAGCGTCGTGCCCTCAGGGCGTGATTCCGGTGACGTTCGTCGAGCCGATCCCCCAGGCTGAGACAGGCCGAGGCGCGTCGTTTCATCTGACCTCGAACGTGCCCGTCGGACTGACGTCGATCTACCCCGCCGCGGGGGGCCGGAGCGCGGTCACCACGGCCACGCTCCTCCTGCCCGTCCCGCTCTGGGGCAAGGAGAACATGATGGTGGACGCGTGGACGAACATCACAAATTCATTCGCATTCACGGGGAGGGGCCCGACCGAGCAGATCGTCGCGTCGGAGGACGACACCGAGGTGACCGTGCACCCGTCGCACGGCATCGAGGACGGCACCGACGTCATTGGAAC
>JAEXCN010000043.1 GCA_023402175.1 Pseudomonadota bacterium
TCGATGCCGACGCGGTCGCGGCCGGATGATCCGGGCTACGCGGAACCGTCGGTGCGGGCGGCGTGGTGTCCGCGCAGGCGGCGAGAGCTACGAGAGACCCGAGCAGGAGGAGGCGCATGCTCCGCAGGGTACGCCGACACGGCGCTGCCGTCGTCCACGACGCGTGGTGATCGCTTCGGCTTGCCGAGGCGGCGTTTCGCCGCCGCGCTCCGGCTACGCGAGAGCGAGAGCAGCGGGCTGACGCGATACGCGGGCCGGACGTGCACCGACGTGATACAGCTGAAGGCGTTGGCACGTGAACGCGGCGCGGCGGTTCTCGTGGCACTTGCCGTCGCGGGATACACGGAGCTCGCGGGGGCGGAGATGCCGTCCCGCCGTGTGGAGGTTGGGATCGACTGGACCCGGGGGCCGGGCGCAGACAGTTGCATCACGCCACAAGAGCTGGTCGAACGGACACGCGCGCGCGCTCCCGTCGAGGCGCTCCTGACGCTCGATCCGCGAGCGTCAGACTTCGTGCTGACGGGGCGCATCGAGCGGCGAGGCGATCGGTTTCGCGTCGAGCTGAGCCTGCGCGACGCGCGCGGTCAGGCTCTCGGCGAGCGGACGTTCGAGTCGCACGGGGCGTCGTGCCGAGCCCTCGACGAGGCACTGGTTCTCTCGCTCGTCCTCCTCGTGGAGACGCCGCGCGTGCTCTCGACGGCGGAGGCCAGCGAATCGTCACCCCGAGAACGGCGCTCCATGCGGTCGTCGACGGACGTGCTTCCGGAGCTCGTCCCGCCTCTTCGGGCCGAATGGATTCCTCGAGATCGGCTTCTCCCGCTGCGCCTGCCGGCGCCCTCGCCGCCTCGCTGGGAGCTCGAGCTCGACGCGGGTGCCAGCATGGCGGTCGGCTTCCTGCCGAAACCGACGATGGGCGCGACGATAGGCGGCGTTTTCCGCCCGCCACATTTGTTTCCGCTCGCGCTCCGCGGTGCTGCGTATCCCTTCGGCGCCGACGTCATCACGGTGCCGGGCGAAGGGATCTCCGTCGACGGATACGAGGTCGGAGCTGACGCCTGCCCGTTCGCGCTCTCGCGCGGGCTCGTCGAAGCGCTCGGTTGCGTGGGGGTTCATGGGGCCGTCCTGCATGCGACGCCGCTCGGACCACGGTCGAGCTCCGCGACGCCCGCCTTCGTCGTTCTCCCGCTCCGGGCGGAGGTTCGAGCTCGCCTCGGAGGTGCCCTCGACCCGTACGCCGCCATGGCGGCGCGGTTCTCACCGGCCCCCGCGTCGTTCGTCTACCGGGCATCCGACGGCGAGGCGCGTACGTCGTTTGCGGTCCCGTGGGCGACGGTCGAGCTCGATCTCGGCTTCGCTTGGCGTGCGTTGCCCTGAGCCCACATAATCGTCGCGTTCGCCGAGACGGCGTTGGAAACGAGCCGGGCTACCGACATACCTCTCACGTGGGCCGATGACCGCGTTGAGGACACTTCCCCTGGACGGTACGGACGTGGCGAGGCCGACGCTCACCTTACGAGACGTCGTGTTCACACACGGCAAGTACGTGTGGCGCCTGCTTCGTTATCTCGGCGTCGCCGATCGCGACCTCGATGACGTCTGCCAGGACGTCTTCACGACCGCTCACGAGAAGCTCGATCACGTTCAGGACGAGGGCCTTCGTCCGTGGCTGCACACGATGTGCGTGCTCCACGCGAAGAACTACAGGCGTCGCGCCCGTCATCACAGAGAAACGCTGATGGAGGACGTGGCGGATCTCTCCGAGTCCGTCCCTCCGCTCCAGGAGGAGGATCTGGAGGTCGCGCGCAAACAGAAGCTGCTCCTCGCCCTGCTCGATCAGCTCGACGAGGACCGGCGGACGATCTTCGTCCTTCACGCGATCGAAGAAGTGCCGATGGATCAAGTCGCAAAGATCGTGGGCTGTCCTCTCTCGACGGCCTATTTCCGCTTCAAGCGAGCGTGTACGGAGCTCGAGAAGGGCATGGCTCCCGCATGAAATCGCAAGTACCTCCCGCGCTCGAAGCGCTGATCGCCGCCGCACGTCGCGACGAACCGCCGAATGCGACGTTGTCGCGTCTCGCCGATTCCGTCGAGAAGGGACAGGCGCCGTCGTCGATCTCGAAGCGCTCCTCGGTCTCGAGCTCACCGGCGTTGAACAAGGGGATCGTCGCGATCGCCGCATGTGCGGTGGTCGCGGGAGCGATCGTGATGAGAACGATGAGCGATTTCGGGGAGCCGGCCCACGATGCCGCGCCCGCATCTGCGCCGACGCACGCTGCACCTGTCTCGCCTACGCCGCCGATGATCGAGGACTCCGACACACGCGAGAACGTCGTGCCATCGATCGATGTACGCTCCCTACCGGAGCCTGAGAAGCCGTCCGCGGTCCGCAAGGGCGGCGCCGCCGGTCCTGGTGCTACGTCGCGAGTCGAGGGGCCGTCCGAGGGGACGCTGCTCCATCAAGCGCACGACGCGATCTCGAGTGACCCACGCCGAGCGTTCGACCTGACGATCGAGCACGCGCGTCGGTTCCCCAATGGGATGCTGGTGCAGGAGCGGGAGGTCATCGCGATCGAAGCGCTCGCGCGCATGGGGCGCACGGATGAAGCACGCCGGCGCGCCTCGAGCTTCTTCGCGACTTACCCGAGCTCGGCGTATCGGAGCCGCGTGAACGACGCCGTCGGCGTCGCTTCGACGGGCTCCGTGCTTCCGCCGTCGGAGGGGACGCGATGAGGTCTTCAGCAAGCGTGCTCGTCCTCCTGGCTGCATCTGCCCTCGTGTCGATCGCGAGCTGCGCTAAGACGGAGGTCACCATCGGCGACTACCGCGACGACGACGCGGGTGCAGCGCCATCGGCGACGAGCTTCACGCCGCCCGACTCGGACGCGAGCGCCGCCGACGCGAGCACGTCGGTCACGCGCCAGCTCTGCATCGCGACGACATGCCCGTATCCGTACGCGACGTGCGAGAGCGGCTATGCGTGTTCGACGAACCTTTCGAACGACTCGCAGAACTGCGGGGCCTGCGGCAACGCCTGTCCGTCCGACTTCGGCTCGCTCAACATGAGGTCGACGTGCATCGACGGCGAGTGCAAGCCCACGTGCGTGAACCAGCCGACGCTCGGCGGCTTCAACGCGTTCGCGGACTGCAACGGCATCCTCGACGACGGATGCGAGGTCATGGTCTCCAGCGACCCGAACAACTGCGGCGCCTGCGGGAACGTGTGCCCTCCTGGCGTGGCGTGCCGCCAGGGCAAGTGCGGATGCCCGGCCGGGCAGACGGAGTGCAACGGCCAGTGCGTCGACCTGCAGAAGGACGGCAACAACTGCGGAGCATGCGGGAACCAGTGCCCGTTCCCGGATGACTTGCCGCCGGCTCCGCCGCACTCGGAGTACGGGTGCGTGAGCGGAGCGTGCGGCAAGCTCAAATGCACCCAGGGTTTCGGCGACATCTGGCGCGATTGCGATGGCGATCTGAACAGCGGACCGGGCAGTAACGGCTGCGAGGTCAACGTCGGCGTCAACTACCCGCGCGACCCGAACAACTGCGGAGCCTGCGGGAACAAGTGCGCGCCCGGCAAGCTCTGTTACGACATCGACGGCGACCGTGTCCCGGAGTGCATCTGCGAGAGGGCGAACGAGACGCTCTGTGGCGACACCAGCCACTACAACCTCGGTTGCTACGATCTCCTGAACGACCCGAACAACTGCGGGACATGCTTCAACAGGTGCCGCGCGGACGAACCAAATACCGTCGCAGCGTGTCGCCAAGGCCTCTGCGAGGCCGCTTGCGCTCCAGGCTGGGGCGACTGCGACGGCGATCCGAACACCGGTTGCGAGACGAACCTCAAGGCCAGCGGCGCGAACTGCGGCGCGTGCGGAAAGCGTTGTGACACGCAAGCCGGTCAGCCCTGCGTCGACGGGCAGTGCGCGATGACCGACTGCGATGGAGGAGTGGTGCACTGATGCGAAGCCCCATCCGATCTCCACGCGCGCGGCGCTCGGCGCTCGCGGTGGCGAGCGCGCTCGGGTGCATTTCGGTCGCCTTCGCGATCGCGAGCTGCGCCACCTCGAATGACGAGGCCACATCAGCGAACGACGACGCCGCGCCGGCCGCCGACAGCGCGAGTCGAGACACGAGCACGAACAATGCGAGCGACTCGAGCTGCGAGGCGGGTGACGCGAGCGACGCGAGCTGCACGACGACGGAGCTCTCCTGTGCAGAGGCAGACTTCTGTACCGTCCCAACCTCGGTCGACGTGCGTTACTCGCTCACGGCGGTCTGGGGGACGACGCCGACGGACGTCTGGGCGATCGGATCACGCGGGACGATCATCCGCTGGACAGGCGCCTCGTGGGGTTCGGTTCCGTCGAAACGCACGGAGACGCTCCGTGCGATCTGGGGCAGCTCGCCGAGCGACGTCTGGATCGTTGCGGCGATGAACGTGATCCTCCACGGCACGGGCTCTCCGGACGGCTCGCCGGCGATCTCGCTCGTCGGCCCGATCTATCCCGACGATCCGACGAACTGGCAGGGCAAGCTCTTGACCAGCGTATGGGGGGCCGAGGGCAAGGTCTTCGTCGCGGGCAATCAGCTCAACTCGGGCAGCGTCTGGCGGCACACGGCGCCCGTGGTCGAGGATCCCGATCTTGCGCCCTACGAGTGGGAGCGGGCCTACCAGACTTGCCAGCAAGGTCCTTGCCTCGACATCAACGGGCTCTGGGGAGCGAGCACGAGCAACATCTGGATCATCGGCAATCACGGCACGGTCCTCCACTCGAAGAGCACCGACGGCGGGGCCGACCAGTGGGAGCTCAGCCCGTCGCTGGCGAAAGCGAACCTGAACGGCATCTGGGGGAGCAGTGCGTCGGACGTGTGGATCGTCGGCGACGCCGGCACGATCCGACATTGGACCGACGACGGCACCGGACACTGGGCCGTCATCCCTCCGCCGACGAGCGAGAATCTGCATGCGGTCTGGGGAACCGGTCCGACCGACGTGTGGACCGTCGGCGATGCCGGCACGATCCTCCACTGGGACGGGGATACGTGGAGCACGGCCACGGCCACGTTTCCGGTCGGCGAGAAGCCGCGTCTGAACGGAGTCTGGGGGAGCAGCCCGTACGACGTCTGGGTCGTCGGTGAACGCGGCCTCGCGCTCCACTTCACTGGAGCGAAGTCGGGCACAGGGAAACGCAAGGGGCCACGATGAGAGCCGTTTGGAGTCGAGAGATGATTTCGACGACGCGTCGATCGCTCGGAGGCGCAGCCTTCGTGATCGCGCTCATCCTGACCGGAGCCTGCACGGACGACGCGTCGAGCTCGCCGAACGACGTCCAGGGCGACAATCGCATCGACGGCGGAGCCCCTGAGGGGAGCTCGAACGACGGTGATGGGGACGTACCAGCGTCGACGTGCCCAGCAGGCACGTTCGTCATCGATGGACCATTGGCGAGCGGCGATCGGACGTGTGCGCCATGCCCGAGCGGGACCTTCCGTGCGACGGGCGACGCTTCGAGCTGCTCGCCGTGGACGACGTGCGCGCCGGGCAGCTTTGTGAAAACGCCCGGGAGCGCCACCACCGATCGGCAGTGCGCGCCGTGTGCCGACGGCACGTACTCTTCTACGGCCAACCAGCTCGCGTGCGTGCCCGGAAAATGCGTGGCGGGCACTGTGCAGAAGACAGCTGCGACGGCGACGACCTGGCCCGTGTGCGATCTGTGCGAGCCGGGCACGTATTGCGCCGGTGGCGTTTCGCCGAAGGCGCCGTGCGCGAGCGGCACATGGGACAACGACACCAACCCGGCGACGGCGTGTTTTGCATGGAGCGCCTGCGTGCCTGGGCAGGCCGTCGCGGCCACGGGAAGCGCGACCGTCGATCAGAAGTGCGCGGCGTGCGAGCCCGGGAGCTTCAGCACGACGACGAACGCGACGAGCTGCACGCCGATGACCGACTGCATGCCGAGCACGTTCGTGAGCGCGAAAGGCAACGCGGTCACGGATCGAAAATGCACGGCTTGTCCTTCGGGACCCACGAGCACGTCGATCAACGCCCTGGCCTGCATACCTGGCGAGCTTCGGCTCTCCGCGGGCCCTGACCACACCTGCGCGCGCCTCACCGACGGCTCCGTCAGCTGCTGGGGAAGCAACGGCTTCGGCCAGCTCGGTGACGGCACGACGACGGACAGGGTCACGCCCACCGCTGTCCCAGGCCTCTCGGGAGTCACGGACGTCGCCGTGGGCGACAACCATACCTGCGCGCTCCTCACAGACGGTTCGGTTCGCTGCTGGGGATTCAATTCGAATGGTCAGCTCGGCGACGGCACGACGACGGACCGGTCCACGCCCACAGCCGTTCCAGGAATCGAAGGCGTCAAGATGCTCGCCGCCAATGGAGCCGATACGTGCGCGCTCCTCGCGAACGACACCGTCGCCTGCTGGGGCGCCAACCTCTTCGGTCAGCTCGGCGACGGCACGCGAACGGACAAGTACACGCCCACCGTCGTCCCTGGAATTGAAGGCGTCGCAGGGCTCGGCATGGGCGGGCCACACACCTGTGCGCGGCTCATCGACGGCACCGTCCGCTGCTGGGGCCTGAACCACCTGGGACAGCTCGGCGATGGGACGAAGACGCTCCAGACGTCGCCCGTCTCCGTCGTCGGCCTCTCCAGTAACGTCACCGCGATCGCGGCAGGCAATGCCCGCACCTGCGCGCTGCTCGGCAGTGGCACCGTTCAATGCTGGGGAGTCAACAACTGGGGGCAGCTCGGCGACGGCACGACGACGGCACGCACGTCGCCCACCACCGTGCCCGGGCTCTCTGACGTCACCGAGATCGTCGCGAGCGGCAGGTTCCACACGTGCGCGCGCCTCGCCAGCGGCTCCGTCCGCTGCTGGGGAGACAACGGCTATGGCCAGCTCGGCGATGGAACGACGACGCAGCGATTGTCCCCCGCACCCGTCGTCGGCGTCTCCACGGCCATCGCGCTGGCCACAGGCGGTGACCGCAGCTGCGCGGTCCTTTCCAACGCCTCCGTCCGCTGCTGGGGAGACAACGGCTCTGGCCAGCTCGGCGACGGCACGACGTACGCCAAGCTCTCGCCAACGCTCGTCGCCTGGTAGCGCACGACGAAGTTCCAAAATCTTGCAGAGTGCAACTTCGAAAGCCGCGAAAGGCCAAGGTTCCCGATGAGAGGCCTCGTGTATCGACGTCTGATCCTCCTCGCTTCGGCGATCTTCTCGCCCGCGCTCGCGTGCTCGGGCGGCGAGGACGCGAGCGTCCCCGGCGCGGACGCCGACGCAGCGGCATCGGACGGGGCGCCGTCGGGCTCGGACGCGACCCGTGACGAGATGTCCGACGCGGGCTCGGACGCCACCGTCGACGCGGACGCGGACGCGGAATCTCGCATCTGCTCGCTCGACGGCTTCTGTCACACCCAGGTGCCGCCGAACAGCGTCTTCCGCGACCTCCGGCTCGGGGGCGGGACCGTCTTCGCCATCGCCTGGATGAACGGCCCGGCGGATCCCTGGGGACAGCGAAAAGCGCTGGGAGGCAGCCTCCTTCGGTGGGACGGGGCGACTTGGAAGACCGATCACACCGAGCCGGGCCGACTCAACGCGATTTGGGGAAGCAGCCCGACGGATCTCTGGATCGGCGGCGATGACGGCCTCTTTCACGCAACGGGCACGTCGCCCGAAAGCCTCGACTGGACGAAGGTGCGGAGCGAGCCGGTCACGTCGATCTGGGGTTCGGGACCGAACGACGTCTGGGCGGTCGGCGGCGGCTCGATCTGGAGCGACAACTTTGCGGGGAAGGTGCTGCACTATTCCGGTCCCGCCGCGGACGGCGACGGTTGGGAGATCGATCCCATTTCGTCGTCGACACAGATGTCGTTTGCCAAGGTCTGGGGGACGAGCCCTTCGGACGTTTGGATCGGCGGGGTGGAGAGGACGCCAGACTTCCTGAGCTACGCCCGCGTCTTGCGGCGGCGCCCCGACGGCAACGGGGGCATCGCGTTCAGCGCGAACGCGATGCCGCCCATCGGCGCCGCCGGCTACGGAGAGGGGAGCGAGGTCACCGGCGCGGGATTGATCGGCTCGCACGTATGGGTGCTCGGCTACATGACGGACGGCAACGGAGTCCCGAACGTGTGGGACGTCCAGTTCCAGGGAACGCCGAAGACCGACGGATCGGGCGACTTCGACTGGCAGCGAGGGACGTGGGGCACCTGTTCGTTCGGATGCAGAGGCGTGGTGAGTGCGCGCGCGGTCTGGGGGACGAATCCGAACGACGCGTACGTGGTCGGCGACAACGGCTACGTCCGTCACTGGAACGGCACGAGCTTTTCGACGGTCCGGATCACGATCACGCAGCTTCCGGTCACCGCGTCCTTCCGTGCGATCGCCGGGACGTCGAACACGGACATCTGGATCGTCGGCGACGGCATCGCGCTGCACAAATCGGGCTCGAACAAGCCTTGAGGAGACGGTGAGGACCGCATCATGAGCCGAAGTGGACGGAGTCCAGCCCTGCTGGACGCAGTCAACGCAGGTCGACGGAGGCTCGGCGGAGGCCGAGCCGGAGTGAACCGAAGTGGACGGAGTCCAGCCCTGCTGGACGCAGTCGACGCAGGTCGACGGAGGCTCGGCGGAGGCCGAGCCGGAGTGAACGGCCGAACGCGATTCCTACTCATCGGCGCGAGTCCGCTCGCGTGCACGCTCGTGCTCCTTGCGTGCACGAGCGATCCGCCCCACGAGGCGTTCGACGGGTCGGACGGCGGAGCTCCCGACGCCGTCGCGAACCTCCCCGAAGCTTCGCCGGATCCCGCCGACGCGGGCATCGTGGATGCGAGGACACCGTTCGATGGATCCGACGAGGCTCTCACGTGCACCGCGACACCTTGCGTGACGGATCTCGTCGCGGGAGCGAATCACTTCTGCGCGCTGCTCGCCGATCACACGGTGCAATGCTGGGGAAGTGCCTACGTGCAGTTCGGCCACTACGACGGCGGCGGCGATTGGGATCCGGCCCAGTCGCGCCCCCTGTCGATGGGCCTCTCGAACGTCACGCAGCTCAGCGCCGAAGGCAACACGACGTGCGCGCGGTTCGGCGACGGCACCGTGAAGTGCTGGGGGAGCAACTTCGGCGGCGCGATCGAGCCACTTGCCGATGACTTCGAACCGCACGACCCGACGCCGATCCCGATCACCGACGTCGCGCGCGTCGACATCGCAGCGTTCAACGTCGTGTTCGCGACGAAGACCTCCGGTGAGCTCTGGTCCTGGGGAGCGCAGGGCGATGCGCTCGCGCGGCCCGACGTCACGACGCGGTACGTAGGCCCCGGGCGCGCGAACACGGACGGAGCGAAGATCGTTCGCGCCGGCGGCACCGCGCAGGTCGGTCTCGCCGTGACGGACGAGGCACGGCTCCTCCTGTGGGGCGGCAACAATCCGATGGTGCCGTATCCCGGACCCGTGCCCGTCCCCGCCTTTGGGCTCGAGAACGTCCTCCACGCAGCGGCGTCGGTCTCGCACGTCTGCGCCGTGGCCGACGGCCATCTGTATTGCTGGGGACGCAACGGCAACGCGGCGTGCAGCGGCCTCGTCGATGCTGTGATGTCGCCGCTCGAGATCAAGACGCACGGGCTTGCTCGCCCACAGCAGGTCGCGGTCAACGACCAGGGCACCTGCGTGAGGATGACCAACGGCAGCATCCAGTGCTGCGGGAGCGACGACCACGGACAGCTCGGGACGGGCGAGGAAGATGCCGGGGCGGACAGCAGCTTCGTGTTGATCGAGGCAAAGGCGTTCGTCGGTCACGCGATCCGCGTGGCGCTCGGGCAGCAGACGACGTGCGCGCTCGTCCAAGGTGGAAGCGTCCAGTGCTGGGGCAGCAACGAGTATGGCCAACTCGGTCAAGGCACGCGCGACAAGGATCGCCATCCCGCCCCGGTCACGGTTGCATTCCAGTGAGACCTCCGATGAAGGCACACCGATGCATCGCCGTCTGTCTCGGCGCTCTCGCGATGCTGGCCTTCGGGGCCGCCTCGTGCGCGCGTGGAGCGGACCGCGAGGCGTTCACGAACGATCAGCATCCGGAGTTCTCCCCGGCGGAGGCGTCCGCGCCGGCGCCTCCGCCGTCGTGCGCCGGCAAGCGCTGCTCGCGCGACATGAAGAAGGTGGTCGACGGCTGCACCGAAGCGGTCATCGAGGAGTGCGGCCCGGACAAGGGCTGCGGCGACGGCGCGTGCGTCGATCCGTGCACCGCCGCCGAGCTGTCGAAGGGCTCGGTCGGCTGCTCGTTCTGGACGCTCCCTCCCGACGAGCCCGGACACAGCGCTGGCTCCTGCTTCGCGGCGATGGTCGCGAACACGTGGGATCGGCCGGTGACGATCTCGGCGGAGTATGGGACCGACCCGCTCGATCTGAGCCAGTCAATCTTCACCGCGACGCAGACGGGGAACACGACGAGCTACACGAAGGTCGACGGAGCGCTTCCTCCGGGGCAGGTGGCGCTCGTGTTCTTGTCGGAGAGGCGACCGGCGCCGGAAAAGCTCGGCTGGGTGCAGGACTTCTCGCGATGCCCGGACGGCGTGGTCGGGGCCTACAACGGCGATCCGCTCGTGCACGGGACGGCGCGCACGAAGGCTTTCTCGATCAAGACCGACGCGCCCGTGAGCGCGTACTCGATCTACCCGTACGGAGGGGCGAGCACGTTCTACCCAACGGCGACGTTGCTCCTGCCGACGTCGTCCTGGAGCACCGACTACATCGCGATCAATGCGTGGCCGGCCATGAGGGCCACCATTGACGGCGTTCATAAGGTGATTGGGTACCCGACGCTGCAGATCGTCGCGACGACGGACGACACCGAGGTGCGCCTCGTTCCCCGCAGCGACGTCTACGACGGCGTCGACGTGACGGGCGGCGCACAAGGCCGGCTCTTGAAATGGAAGCTCTCGCGCGGACAGGTCCTCCAGATCACGCAGCCGGACGAGCTGACGGGCAGCCCGATCCAATCGGACAAGCCCATTGGCGTCTTCGGCGGCTCCCGCTGCACGTACGTCCCCGCCGACGACGTCCAGGCCTGTGACGCGCTCCAGCAACAGCTCCCGCCGCTCGCGCAGTGGGGAACCGAATACGCGCTGGTCCCGTATCACGGACGGATGTCCGGTGACGTCGATCAGCGCGAGAACGTTCCGTACCGCCTCGTCGGCGCCGTCGAGGGCACGGTGCTCACGTACGATCCGGCGAAGCCGATCGGCGCTCCCGAGACGCTTCGTGCCGGCGAGGTCGTGGCCTTCCAGACCGACCAGCTCGTCGTCGTACGGAGCCAGGACACGGAGCACCCCATCTACGCTTCCGTGCTGATGACGGGCGCGGACTACTACGGCGGAGCTCTCGGGGTAACGAACGGCGACCCCGACTTCGTCAATCTGGTTCCGACCGATCAATTTCTCGATCACTACGTTTTCTTTGCAGACTACACGTTTCCCGACACGACGCTCACCCTCGTTCGTCGCAGGACGCAGAATGGCTTCTTGCCCGTGGAGGTCGATTGCGTCGGCGAGGTGAAGAACTTCCGTCCGCTCGGCACTAGCGGTGAATACGAGCTCGCATGGGTCGATCTCACGAAGGGCTTTGCTGCAGCGAGTGGCACCTGCGGTGCTGGCCGCCATGAAGCGAAGAGTGACGGCCCGTTCACGATTTCGGTCTGGGGCATGGGTTACTGCGCCAGCTACGGCTACGCGGGCGGTACGGGGAGCCGTCCGCTCACCAAGGTCCAGGCGCCGGTCCCCAAGTAGGGGAAGTTGCGGACGGTTCGATGCTCATGACCTCCGAGCTCGTCGATAATCATGAACGCGGCGGACTGAACGGCGACGCGGTCCGCGATCGAATCGCGCACGCGCTCCGCGACGGTGCCCGACTTCGCTATGCGACACTGCACGCATGTAGTGAGGAGATCGCTCGGGCCTCGCGGCTCGTCGCCGAGGCGCTCCAGCGCGGAAACAAGGTCTTCCTGTTCGGCAACGGCGGGAGCGCCGCCGACGCGCAGCACATCGCTGCGGAGCTCGTCGGACGGTTTGTCGTCGAGCGCAGGCCTCTCCCCGGTATTGCGCTGACCACGGACACCTCTGCGCTGACCGCGATCGGGAACGACTACGGCTTCGACCAGGTCTTCGCGCGTCAGCTCGGAGGCCTCGCCAACGAGGGCGATGTCGCGGTCGCCATCACGACGAGCGGCAAGTCCACCAACGTGCTCGCGGCGATCGAGGTCGCTCGCGAGAGGAAGATGCACGTGATCGGATTGACCGGCGCGAACGGCAAGGCGTTCGCGGAGGTCTGCGACGCGTGCGTCATCGTGCCTTCGACGATCGCTGCGCGCATCCAGGAGATCCACATCACGGTCGGTCATCTCATCTGCGAGGCGGTCGACACGCTGCTGTGCTCGAATGAGACAGCGAACGGCGCGTCACCGGCCGCTCGAGCAGACCGGAGCTCGTGGGGCAAGGTCCTCGACCTCGAGATGCTCCTCGCCCTTCGTGAGCGGTGGCGCAACGAAGGGCGCACGGTGGTCTTGATGAACGGTGTCTTCGACGTGCTCCACGTGGGACATCTCTCGTCGCTCCGCGCCGCAAGGACGCAGGGTGACGTCCTCGTCGTCGGCATCAACGCCGACGAGTCGTTGCGTGGCGGGAAGGGGACGCGCACCTCGGTCTACCCGGCTGCCGAACGTGCCGAGATGCTGGCGGCGCTCGAGGACGTCGACTACGTGGTCGTGTTCAGCGAGCCCACCCTCATCGAAGTGCTCTCGAAGCTGAACCCCGATGTTCATTGGAGGGGGCCCGACGTCTAGAGCGCGTGTCTCGAGCGCTGACGATCGTGGATCGTCGGACCTCACTCCGCTGCGTTCGCGGTTGGACTAGCAACGTCGATGTCGTTGTCGAGCTCGAGCTCACCGGTCTGTTCCGGCGTACGCCCGCGCGGGAGCCGCCGCTTCACCCACTCGGCGAGGTCGTCGAACAGCGAGTACATGACCGGCGTTGCGACGAGGGTGAGGACGAGCGACAGCGTCTGGCCTCCGACGACGATCCCCGCCATCGCCTGGTTGAAGCCCGCGCCAATACCCTTCGCGACGACGAGCGGCAGCATGCCGGCGACGAACGCGAGGGTCGTCATGAGGATCGGACGGAGCCGGTCCTTGTTGGCTTGGAGGATCGCGTCGAGCCGGTTCATCCCCTCTTTCCGGAGCTCGTTCGTGTGATCGATCTGCAGGACGGCGTTCTTCTGCACGACCCCGAAGAGCACGAGCAGCCCGAGCATCGAGAACATGTTCACCGATTGCCCGAAGATGAGGAGCGAGAGCAGGCCGAACGGCACGGTGAGCGGCAGCGCGAGCAGGATGATGAACGGGTTCAGCCATGACTCGAACTGCGCCGCGAGGACGAGATACATGAAGACGAACGACATGCCGAATGCGAGCCCGAACGCGCCGGCCATCTTCGCCGCCTCCTTCGTCTTGCCTTGCGGCACGACGCGATAGCCCGGAGGTAGCTTCGTGCGAGCGGCGATCTCCTGGATCGCGGCTTCGACCTTCGAGTCGCCGACGCCCGGAGTGGAGTTGGCGCTGACCGTGATCTGGCGGCTTCGTGCGAGTCGCTCGATCGTCGAAGGGCCCGTTGCTTCCGTCATCGACACGACGCTCGAGAGCGGGACGCTTCCGTGTTTGATCGACGGCACCGTGAGGAGGGCGAGGGTGCCGGCGTCCGCCCGGAAGCGGCTCTCCGCACGTCCGCGGATGTCGTATTGCTGCCCGTTCTCTGCATAGGTCGAGAGCTTGAGCCCGCCGACGAACAGCTGGAGTGTGCCCGCGATGTCGGAGACCTGTACGCCGAGATCGGCAGCACGATCGCGATCGACGGTCACCTGGACCTCCGGCTTGCCGACGATGAGCGAGTTGTCGACGTCGACGGCGCCGGGCGTCTTCCGCAGCTCGTCGGTGATCTGCGTGGCGATCCGCTGGAGCTCGACGAGGTCGGGCCCGGTGATGCCATAGGTGATGTTCGCGGTCGATCCTCCGGCGCCTCCGAAGTCCGGGACCTCGGAGACGGTGACGCGGAGTGTGGGCGGGAGCTTCGCGACGATCTCGGAGCGCGCACGGGCCATCAGCTCCAGCTGCGACGCGTCACGCTGCTTGGGATCGGAGAGGAGAACACGCACCGTGGCGAGGTTCTGCGTCTTCTGATCGTCATCGCCGATCGTGACGAGCGTGTGCGTGACGCCCGGAAGCGTCGCCAGATCCTGTGCGAGCCGCTCGGCGACGTAGCGCGTCTCCACCACGCTCGTCCCTTCGGGAGCGCGCATGCTGAGCTGGAACTGCGCCTTGTCGTTGGGCGGGATGAAGCCACCGGTGAGGCGCTTGCCGACCGGTACGAGCGAGAGCATCGCGCCGATGCACACGAGGACGACGACCCAGCGCCGCTTCATCGCGAACCGAAGCAGCGCTGCATATCCGCGCTCGATTGGCTGGTAGAAGGCGTCGACGATGCGCGCGAGGCGGCCCGGCGGCGCATTTGGATCGTGCATTACGAGCCAGCGCGACGCGAGCATCGGCGTCAGCGTGAAGGACACGAACAGCGACACGCCGATCGCCGCGGCCATCGTGAGGCCGAAGCTACGCAGGAATCGGCCGATGATGCCGTCCATGAACGACACCGGAAGGAAGACGGACATCAGCGCGAGCGTCGTGGCGAGAACCGCGAGACCGATCTCTCGCGTCCCCGCGACGGCCGCGGGGAACGGCTTCTTTCCCTTCTTCTGGATGTGATTGTGGATGTTCTCGATGACGACGATGGCGTCGTCGATGACGAGACCGACAGCGAGCGCGAGCGCGAGCAGCGTCAGGAAGTTCAGCGTGAAGCCGAGGACGTACATGACGGCAAACGTGCCGACGATCGAGATGGGGATGGCGAACGCCGCGATGACGGTGCTGCGTGCATCACCGAGGAAGAGAAGGACGATGATGACCGCGAGGCCCGCTCCGAGCACGAGGTGCTCGAGGACGGCATGTGTCGACGTCCGGATGACGCCGGAGTTGTCGTAGACGACATCGAGCGAGACGCCCGGCGGCAGCGTCTGTCGGATCTCGTCGAGGCGCGCGAGAACGGAATCGACGACGGCGACGGTGTTCTTGCCGGACTGCTTCTTGATCGTGAGGACGACGGTCGGCTCGTCGTCGAACTGAGCAAAGCTCTCCTCCGCCTCCTGGCCGTCGACGACCTTCGCGACGTCACCGACGCGGACGGGATGGCCTCCTTGATCGCGGATGATCAAGCGTCCGATCTCGTCGACCGATGCGACGCGCCCGCTCACACGGAGCGTGAGGTTCTTCGGCCCCGTCTCGATCGTTCCACCGGGGACGTTCACGTTCTGCAGGGAAAGGACCCGCATGACGTCGATCGCCGTGACGTCGTGCGCGCGCAACCCGACGGGATCGAGCTCGACATTGATCTGGCGCTTGCGGCCGCCGACCAGCGAGACCTGGCCGACGCCGTCGATCGTCTCGATCTGCCGACGCACGACCTTGTCGGCGAGCTCCGTCGTCTCCGCGATCGGCTGCTTGGAGCGGAGCGCAACGAAGAGCACCGGCGCGGCGCCCGGATCGAGCTTCGTGACGACGGGCGGATCGATGCCCTTCGGCAGCTCCGCGAGCACCTGGTTCACCTTGTCGCGCACCTCCTGCGCCGCGACGTCGACGGGCTTCGCGAGGTTGAACGACGCGACGACCAGCGAGACGCCCTCGCTCGACGTCGAACGGAGCTCGTCGATGCCGCTGATCGTGTTGAGCGCGCCTTCGATCTTGTCGGAGACGTCGCTCTCGACCTCTTGCGCTGCCGCGCCCGGCACGCGGGTGGTGACGACGACGATGGGGATGTCGACGTTCGGGAAGTAATCGAGGCCGAGACTGCGGTAGCTCACCGCGCCGATCACGACGAGCGCCAACATGAGCACGGTCGCGAAGACCGGGCGCCGGACGCTCAACTTGGACAACCACTGCATCGATCAGCTCCCGCTCACGTACTGGCCATTGCGCAGCGCCTCGGTCGGCGCCACGACCACGTGCTCGCCTTCGGCGACGCCGCGGACGACGGCGATCTCGTCTCCGAGTGTCTCGGTCGTCTGGACGACGCGCTGCTCGACGCGGCCGTTCATCACGACGAACGCCGTGGTCCGCCCGTCGCGGGTCGCGATCGCCGTCTTGGGAACGACGGGCGTCGGCTGTTCGGCGGCCTCGAGGCGCACCGACGCGAACATGCCTGGCCTCAGGACTGCGCCGTCCGCGTCGTCGACCGTCGCCTCGGCGACGATGTCTCGCGTCGCGTTGCGGACGGAGGCGCCGATGAGCTCGAGCTTCCCGGTGAACGTCCTGCCCGGATAGCCGGCGACCGAGAAGGTCACCTTCGCTCCCGCGCGCGCTGCCGTGATGTGCGTCTCCGGGATCGTGAGCTCGAGTCGGAGCGCGGTCAGGTCGACGAGCGTTACGACCTTCGAGTCCTGCCGGACGAACTCTCCGACGTCGACGTAACGTTCGGCGATGACGCCGGCGAACGGTGCGCGGATGACTCCGTCCCCGACGTTCTGCGCGGCGAGCAACGACCGCGCCTGCGCGGCGGCGACGGAATGCTCGCTCGCCTTGCATTGCGCCTCGACACGATCGAGCTCGGCCTTTCCGAGCGAGCCCGATGCGACGAGGGCGCGGACGCGCTCGCACTCGAGCTTCGCGCTCGCGGCCGACGTCGCGGCATTGTCCGCGTGGGCCCTGGCCTCTGTCGCAGAGAGGGCGGCGGCGCGCACGTCGAGCGTCGCCAGGATGTCGCCCGCTTTGACGTGTGCACCACGCTCCACGCGCGTCGAGGTGACCCGGCCGCTCGCGTTTGCGGCGAGATCCGTCTCCCGCCCGCTCTTGAGCTGACCCGTGAGGGGTAGATACGTGCTGACGGGTCGCGACGTCACCGGAACGGTCGCGACGGTCGTCGCCGTGCTCCCCGCATCCGAGGGGGTCGGTGAGGCAGACGAGGTCGAGCAAGCGGCTGTCGCCATGAGGGCGGCGACGCCGAACAGCTTGCGCATCATGAACGGTCTCTCCTGGCGGGCGCGGATTGCGCCACGCATTGCAACGACCAGTTGCGATGCCGGGTCGACCGGGGCCGTTGCAATAAAGCTACGTGCCGTAGCGATATTCGCTACGGATGGTAGCGATGAAGGTATGCCCGGACGTTCTGAGAGCCTGAGATTGCAGGATTTTCCGTTACGCCCGTATGCTTCCACCCCGATGGATACCGTGGCTCGACGCCGACAGCTGCCCACGCGGCACGTGCGGGGTGAGCGTGTCGTGCAGAAGGTGCTCGAGGCGACGGTCGAAGAGCTGTCCGTCAAGGGGCTGGCGGGGCTCTCCATCGAGGAGGTCGCAGACCGGGCGGGCGTGGCCAAGACGACCGTGTACAGGCGCTGGCCGACGAGAGTGGACCTCGCGATGGCGGCGATGCACCAGGTCGCCGACGACATCATCCACGCCGAAGACACGGGCTCGCTGTGCGGCGATCTCACGGCCCTCTTGCGGTCGTTCCGCGACTTCGCGTGGAGTCCGCGCGGTCAGGGATTGATCCGCACGATGATGAGCGATGTGATGCACACCGAGGTCGCCGAGCTCGCCCGCCGGATCCGCGAGGAGAAGTCACACGCGACGACGAACATCATCGCCCGCGCCATCGAACGCGGTGAGCTGCCCGCCGGGACGGATGCGCGGCTCTTCCTGGATACGGCCTTTGCCGCGGTGCAGAGCTCCTGCTTGATGCACGAGCCGGTCTCGGACGCGCGGATCGCGCAGATCATCGACCTGCTCTTGATCGGCGCGCAGCACGGCGGCGCGATCGTGGCGCCCGCTTCACGCCCGAACGGCGCCCCAGCACAGAAGCGCAAAGCGAAGGGTGGCTCTGCACGACCGAGTCGTGCATGAGCAGCTTGCGTCGAGTACCTGCGTCGAGTGCTGCGTCCTGACCGGGCGCGCTATCCGCGTTTCTTCGAGCCGCGCGCACGGATGCCGAGCGCGAGAGCGAGGCCCATGAGGAGGCCGAACGAGAGCACGTTCTCCGGAGCCGTCGACGTCGCGTTGCAGCCACCGCTGTCGTCCGCGGGCTTCTGATCGTCGGGATCCGCGAGCCCGTCGCTCGGCGGCCGATCGTTGTCGCCGGAGCTGCTGGAGCTGGAGCTGCTGCTGCTCGTGTCATTGCCGCCCGAGCTGCTCGACGAGCTGCTGGACGACGACGATCCCGCATCGCCGGCTCCGGCGTCGCCGCCGCCACCGCCGATCGAGAGCATCGGCGCGTTCGGATCACACGCGAAGTCCGGGTCGTTGTCGCCTTCCTGGAAGCGGTCCAGCGTGCCTCGTGCCTCGCCCTTTGCGTTCTTCGCCGTGTGGACGTTTGCGTAGACCTCACCGACCGCGAGCGACGTCGCCCACGCAGCGGGGATCGGCGCCTTGAACGTGACCGCACCCGGCTGGACGGGGATGATGATCTTCGCGTCGGCCGGACCGTCCGCGTTTGGCATTCCGGTCGGGGCTTGATGGATGTGAATGCCCGTCGCCGGACCCGTGAGGTCGTTGTATTCGACGCGCCCGCAGAGGATCTTCGTCTGATCGTCGTAGACGACGACGGCGCCGCCCTTCTTCTCATTGGGTAAGGAGTCGACGACCGGTGTGACCTCGTTCCGACCGTAGAGGTCGGCGGCGTATGCCACCGTCGCTGCGTTCGCAGAGCCAGCGATCAGGACGAACGTTGCAAGCGTGCCGACGGAGACCGAGAGCTTCATCACCTCTCATGGTCACAGGACGATCGCGCCCGCGCAAGCTCGCCGTGCCGGAGAAAGACGCCGAAAGCGGGGCCCGCCGTGCGCGGATCGAGGGCTTCCGCTGACTTGCGCGCGGAGCGAGCCCGTTCGAGAGCGATGGATCAAGTACCGCGCTAAAGCTTCCGGTTCGGTGAGGCGCGGCGAAGGAGCTCGTCAACGCATCGGCGGGGGCGCGATGGAGCTTTCGTGGGCAACGTGGCCGGCACGCTCGCAAACGGCGCTGCCGCGTCGTCCGCTCGAAGAAGTCGGCAGCGCGGCCAACACCCACGTCTCCGAATGGCGGAGCACCGCTTCGCGCCCGTCGTAGGCCCGTCTGCCGATGATCGGCGCGTAGAGATCGAACATGCCGATTCCGATTCGCTGCCGTCGAGCGGCGCGAACCTGAAGAATGACGATTGCAGCTCCCATAGTTTGGATTTGCAGTTAGGGAGGGCGTCCTCGGCGTTCGCGTTCGCGGCAGCGCGGCAGCTACCGACGGCATCCATATTGTGGTCACCGCAACGGAGCTGCGCACCTGCGTGCCCCTGGTCCTGTCCAACGGATGGCCTCGAGGCCGTGCTCGAAGAAGTGCAGATGGTGACGGCGTCGTCGTCATCATGCGTGTTCGCCTCGCCAGCGAAACGAGCCGCGCTGGAATGGACCCTTCTTGCGACGGTAACGGTCGCCCGGACGCCGCCGCGACCGTCGAAGCCCATCGCATTGATCTGGACGAGCGGCTGTCGCATCGATTGCAGCTCGAGACAGATTGAGGGTCTCGAGGCAATCGATGCGCCAGCCGCTCGTTCCGTCTCCGCCGGCGCGTTCGCTCGAGAGCGACCGATCGATGGTGCCGGACATGACTTTGAGATTCCCTCGTCGTCAGCTCCCCGAGCGAAGTCGTCGCAATGCTGCTCAACGGCCCGCCGCGGTGTCGAAGCGCGACGACGGTGGAGATCCGTACTTGAGCTGTCGCAAGTGGATCCGCGTCGCCACGTGCTGATGGCCAATGACCTGCTCCGCGTAGAGCCGAGCGTCATCGCGGATTCGAACACGGTACCGGAGATTTTCACGACGATTTCGGACTTCGTACTTGACGGCTTGCAGCGCGCAACGCGCGTCGAGAGTGCGGGTGTTCCAAAGTCGAGGGCGTGCGCGCTGCAATTGGCCTCCTGCTTCGCGTTCGCGCGCCGGAGGTCTCGCGAGGTGATCCCGTCCTCGTTCGTTCGTAGGTGGGGCCTGTCCGTGAGCCCGAGATCTGCGTGTTAGAAGCGAGACATGCAGAAGTTGGGGGATCTGACGAATGACGTGCTGCTCGCTCGACTGAGCGCGCATGTCGGTAAGGGACACGTCTGGCAGGCGCGGCTCCTCGAATATCTCGGGGAGGTCGAGGTCCGAAAGCTCGATCGCGAGTATGCATACTCATCGATGTGGGATTTCTGCCTTCGAAAGCTCGGAATGAGCGAGGGCGAAGCCCACCGTCGAATTGCCGTGGCGCGTGTCGTTCGGCAATTTCCACGTGCCCTCGCGTTGCTCGAATGCGGAAAGGTTCATCTGAGTGCCGTCTACGCGCTTCGTGACCATCTCACGGAGGAGAACCACGAAGAGCTCCTTCGCGAGGCGATCGGCAAGAGCACGCAGGAGGTACGAGTAGTGATCGCCGCGCGGTTCCCGCGTCCTGACGCGCCCGTGTGCATCGAGCCCATCGCGCCACAAGCGCCGCTGCCAGTCGTGCATGCGCACGCATCCGAAGGAATTGCATCGTCAGCGGCAGGTTCGGTCGGCGCCGAGATGCGCCCAACGATCGAACCACTCTCGGCAACGCGGTATCGCGTCGAGCTCACCGTGTCCGCCCACGTCAAGGCGAGGCTCGAACGCATCAAGGACCTCATGCGTCATCGCAACCCGTCGGGCGATCTCGAAGTCATCCTCGACGCCTCGCTCGATCTGCTGCTCGCCAAGCTCGAACGAGAGCGGCTCGGGAAGGTCTCCTGTCCGAAGAAAGCAAAGGGGGCCGAAGCGAAAACGCCGGCTGCCGAGCGTGCCGACGCGACGACGCATGCTGGCGAGCGTGCCGACGCGACGACGCACGCGGGCGACCATGTAGCGGCGGGCCCGCCCGATCGACGTGTCGATGCAGCAGTGACGCCTGCTGACAACAGAGGAGCCCCGGATGCGGATGGGATCGCCATCACAAATTCGTTTGCCGCGTCGTCGCCAGCCGGCGGGTCGGCGGTTCGCGCGGGCACGACAGCGACGACGAACGAGGCCGCGACACCCGGGCACCCGAGTCGCGCGAAGCAGCGCGGAGCCGCCACGACGGAGGCGGCGCGTCGCCGGCACATCCCGCGAGAAGTGCGGAGGCAGGTCTTCGAGCGTGACGGCGAGCAATGCTCCTACGTGGACACGGAAGGCAATCGGTGTCCGGCCCGCGCCTTCCTCGAGCTCGACCACGTTCATCCGAAGGGGCTTGGCGGAACCGATGACGCAGCAAACCTCAGGGTGAGGTGCCGTGCGCATAACCAGCTCTACGCGGAGCAGGTCTATGGGCGCCAGCACGTGGCCGCGCGGATCCACTTGCGACAGAACAAGTACGGAGCGCCGCCGTCGCCACGCTTCGCCACGGCCGCGCAGGCCCTTCGTTCACTGGGCTTCACGCCACCGGAAGTCCGCCGGGCCATGTCGACGCTCGAGACGAGACTCGGCGAAGAAACGCCCATCGAGAGGATCCTTCGTGAAGCACTGTTGCTCCTGACGTAGCCGGGGACGGCTGCGCGGGTCGAGCCTTCGCGTCGCATACACTTCGCCGGCATTATCCCGAGAGAAGTGCGGGGGCAGATCTTCGAGCGGCGACGCCGAGCAACGCTGTACGTGGACGCGGACGGCAACCGCTGTCCGGCGCGCACCTTCCTGTAGCTAGATCACGTTCACGCGAAGGCGCTCGGTGGGACCGACGAAGTAGCAAACTCCGAGTGAGGTGCCGCGCGCATAGCTAGCTCTACGCAGAGGAGGTCTAAGGGCGTCAGCACGTGGCCGCGCGGATCCACTTGCGACAGCACGACAGCACAAGTACGGATCGCCGCCGTCGCGCCTGACGCATTGTCCGCGGAGGGGCCGTTGAGCAGCACTGCGACGACGTCGCTCGGGGAGCTGGCGACGACGGAATCTCAGAGTCATGTCCCGCGTCATCGATCCGTCGCTCGAGAGCGAATGCGCCGGCGGAGATGGAACGAGCGGCTGGCGCATCGATTGCCTCGAGACCCTCAAACTGTCTCGAGGTGCAATCGATGTGACAGCCGCTCGTCCAAATCAACGCGACGGGCCCCGACGGTCGCGGCCGCGTCTCAGCGTGCGGCCGGTCGCAAGAGTGCATTCCACCGCGGCCTTTCCGCTCGCGACTGCGCACCGCCGTCTTCCAGCTTGGAGAGCACGCGTCGAACACGCCTGACGCCGACGACGGTCCCTACCATCTGCAACTCTTCGAGCACGGCCTCGAACCCATTCGTCGGACACGACCACGGACACGCAGGCGCGCAGCTCCGTTGCGGTGCCCGCAATACGGACGCCGTCGTAGCTGCTGCGTTGCCGCGCACGCGAACACCAAGGACGCCCTCCCTAACTGCAAATCCAAACTATCTGAGCCGCAATCGTCAGCGTGCAAGCCACCGGCTCAGCGATGCGGTGCTCGATGCGGCCGTTCTCCAGCGTTCGCGACCCTGGGCGAGAGTCTGCACCCGCTCGACCGCAGCGACCCGGCATGTTCGATCTCTGCGCGACGATCATCCGGCAGGCGGCGAGAAAAGATCGTCACGCGGGTCGCGGATGAGTCGGCGACGAGCTCCGTCGGCCGCGAACCACCGAACCCGACGCTTGAAGGCCGTACTTCCCCGACGTGCTCGAGATCGTCGATCCGTCCGACGCGCTTTCGGGTTGCTGAAATGCGGGTCAGCGGCGGCGTTGGGGCGGCGGCGCCGGGGGCTTCTTCGCGGGCGGCGGCTTCTTCGCGGGCGGTTTCGTCACCTGCGGTGGAGCGGGAGGACGCGGGCGTGGGATCGCGGCGACCGCGTGCGGAGCGCCGGCGTCGATCGCCGCCGTCGGCTTCTCGTGCACCGGCGGCGGCGGTACGACGCTCTCGCCTGCATCGGGGGGCGCGTCCTCGGCAGTGACCGAGCCGGCGTCGACATCCATCTCGAGCGTCGTCGGGATCGGCTCGGGCTCCTCGACAGGCTCGGCGGACGGCTCCGGCTCGCTCGCGGTCGACGTCGTGACGGGAGCGACCTCGGCGGGCGCAGACGTCGACGAAGCGCTCGCCGACGGCGAGGTCCAAAGCTTCTGGATCGGCGCGAGCGATGTGCGTCGCACGAGCTCGTCTTGCAGCGAGGGGCCGAGCTTCCATGCTCCGAGCCCGACGAGGATCAAGACGAGCGCCCACGGAAGCGTCGCGGATTGCGCGATGGGCCGGCCTGGCGGCACCGACACATCGCGCTCGCTCGAGGGCGCCTCTTCGTCCGAGGCCGCCTTCTCGACGGCATCGGCATACGTGCTCGCCTTCGCGCGCGGAGGATCCGCGGGCTCGTCTCCGGCGATCTCGGCCATCGATCCCACGCGGACGTTTCGCGCGGAGAACGGGATCACCTGGAGCGTCGCCATCGGGCCGCGCGCAGCGAGATCGATGGCTGCGCGGACGTCGGCCTGCATGGCAGCGGCGTCGGCGTAGCGATCGCTCCGCTCGAACGCGAGCGCACGATCGATGACGTGCGCGAAGCTCTCCGAGACGTCCGGGGCAATCGAACGGAGGCGCGGCGCAGGAACGGTCGCCATCAGCATCACGAGCTGCACCATGTTGTCGGCATCGTGGATGCGACGACCCGTGACGATGCGGAAGACCGTGGCACCAAGCGCGAAGATGTCCGTTCGGCCGTCGATGTCCTCGCTCCGGCCGGCGGCTTGCTCGGGCGACATGAACGACGGCGTGCCGACCGCGATGCCTGCGGTGGTGACGGTAGATGCCTCGGAGATGCGCGCGAGGCCGAAGTCGAGCACCTTCACGCGGACGCCGTCGCGCTCGGGATCGTTGGCGAGGAAGATGTTCTCCGGCTTGAGGTCGCGGTGGATGACGCCGTGCGCGTGGGCGGCGCCGAGGACGTCGAGCACCGCGTCCATCACGTCGAGGAGCTCTCGCTCGCCGAGCTTCGGAGCTCGACCGACGCGGTCCTGGAGAGACTCGCCCTCGAGCAGCTCCATGACGAGATATGCAGAGCCCTCGTCCGGACCCTCCTTCACGATGTCGTCGTCGAGGACCTGAACCACGCCGCGATGCTCGACGCGGTTCGCGGCATACCCCTCGCGGAGGAAGCGTTCTCGAACCTCTGCGTTGCGGGCGAGCTCCGGATGGAGGATCTTCACGGCCGCACGCGCGCCGTTACGATGGCGCGCCGCGTACACCGCGCCCATGCCACCCGATCCGATCAGGTGCTCCAGCGTCCACTTCTCGTTCAGGACGGACCCCACGCGCTGCTGCGCACGCGGATCCGCTCCGTCAGTCATGGAACCCGTATAGCGCAAAGCCATCCGGAGCGCTCTGGGCATCACGGCTCATCCGAGACCGTCCTGCCATTGCTCACGCGGCGTGCCAGTGCCAGTCTTCTCACCCTCTCCGTCTCCACGCTCACGACCTACATCGGGGGCGTTGGCACCTTCGCCAGCCGCGCTCGCTCTCCCAAGCCACGTCGAACACTGCATGTCACGCATTGGACCAGACGCCATCACGCTCGAAGACCTCGGCTGGACCGACGACGTCGCGCGGCGTGCTCCCGAGAGCACGTCCGGCCTGAGCCCGGCGCGCGTCGCTTCTGTGTATGCCGCACTGGTCGACCTATGGACTCCCGAAGGGGTGAGGCTCGCGAGCCTGCGGTCGCGCGCGCTCCGCGAGGCGCAGATCGAGGGCGGCGTTGCCGTCGGCGACTGGGCGCTCGTGGCCCCGACGTCTGCGAGCGCGGACGAGGTCGTCGTCGAAGCGATCCTGCCTCGACGCACCGTGTTCCTCCGTCAGGCGGCCGGAGAGCGAGCCGAGCCACAGGCGATCGCGGCCAACGTCGATCGTGTCTTCGTCGTCACCGCCGTCGACACCGACTTCAACCTTCGGCGGCTCGAGCGCTACCTCGTCGCGATCGCGGCCGGAGGTGCCGAGGCGCAGATCATCCTCACGAAGGCGGACCTCGTCGACGACGTCGGACCGATGCTCGAGCAGGCGAGCGCGCTCGCGCCGGCATTCGCGACGAGCGCGCGGAGCGGCTACGGCATCGACGAGCTGGTCGCCCGCATTCCTCGCGGCACCACGGCGGCCGTCGTCGGCTCCTCGGGCGTCGGCAAGTCCGCGCTCGTGAACCGCCTGCTCGGGCGTGCTGTTCAGCTCGAGGGCGCGGTCCGCGCGTACGACGGGCGAGGGAAGCACACGACGACGCGACGTGAGCTCTTCATGCTCCCGGCCGCGGGGCTCCTCATCGACACGCCGGGCATGCGCGAGCTGAAGCCATGGCTTCCCGAAGGCGCGCAGGTCGACGACGCCTTCGACGACATCTCGGCGTTCGCGAGCGCGTGCCGTTATCGCGATTGCGCGCACGCCGGTGAGCCCGGGTGTGGCGTACGCGCCGCGCTCGAGAAGGGTGAGCTCACGGGCGAGCGCATCGAGGCGTGGCAGAAGCTCTCGCGCGAACGTGCCCAGCTGGCCCCGCGGCAAGCGACCTTCGCCGAAGTCGAGGCGAAGCGCAAAGCGCGCTCGGGCGAGCTCGCGCTCCGAAAGCGTCTCCGCGAGAAGGGGCGCTGATCAGCGCCCCGCGTCGAGGACCGTCGGCGCGGGCACCGGCGTTGGCGCCGGTGTTGGCGATGGAGACGGAGACGGTGTCGGCGCCGGAGACGGGGAAGGCGACGGCGCAGGCGTCGGGACCGGGCTCGGCGCCGGCGTCGGCGTCGGGCTCGGTGTCGGGGCTGGCGTTGGAATGGGCGTCGGTCCCGGCGTCGGAACGGGCGTCGGCCCCGGATAGGGAACCTGCATCGGCTCGGTCGCCGCGGACGCATCGGGCTCGATGGACCCACTGTGCGCCGCAGCACCGGCGGCGATTGCCGACGTGACCACCACGAACGAACAGGCGATCAGGTGCGTTCGTGACCGCGACTTCGTCATCCACGTGCTCGTATCCAGCTTCATCGCTCGTCCTCCTCGACCGGCGAGCGATGTGGATGCAGGTGCCGTTCCGAAAACGGCTCAGGTTACGAGCCGCGTCACGATCCGCGTGTCGCTAGCACGAGCGCTGCGAGATAGACGACGAGCCCGCCGATCCAGAATCCCATGCGCGCGCGCATGTGCTCCTGCCAGGCCCAGTAAGGCGCGAAGGGAGGAACGACGAACGCGACAAGCGCACGCCATCGCGGCTTGCGCTTGGCGAGGCCGAAGG
>JAEXCN010000108.1 GCA_023402175.1 Pseudomonadota bacterium
ACCGACGACTTCCTCGCGCTGGTCGAGCGCGAGATCCCCGGCCTGCTCGCGAAGGCGGACGCGAAAGCTTGGATCGATTCTCCGGGGCTGCCCGCGACGTTCCGCAAGCCCGACTCGGCGCGGCTCCGCGCGGTGCTCGATCTCGGGGGGCGCGTTGCAACGGCCGACGAGACGAAGGCGTGGAGCGTGGCGGAGTGGGTGCTCTACCTCGAAGCGATGCCGAGGCCTTCGCCGCTCGCCGTGTGCGAGGAGCTCGAGAAGACGTACGCGTTGACGAGCGCAAAGAATCCGGAGGTGCTCGCCAGCTGGCTGACGCTGGCGTGCGAGTCGGGGTTCACGACCCCGGTTCTACCGCGCGTCGAGAAGCTGCTCGGCCAGACCGGGCGCATGAAGTACTTGAAGCCGCTCTACCGCGCGCTCGCCGGACGCGCCGAGACGAAGCCGCTCGCACAGAGCCTCTTCGCGAAGCTCCATAGGCAGTATCACCCCATTGCCCAGCAGGTGGTGCGCAGCATCGTCGAGTGACGCGGATCGCGCGCCCGCGACGGCATGAATGACGGGCCGCCGACACCTTGGAAGGCCAGGACGGAACCGCGCGCGGCGCGCTTTACGGCTTCGAGCCTTGCAGGTGCGCGAGCAAGCGGCTCGCGTCCTCTGTCGGGAGCAGCGAGAGCTCGGCGGCCAGATCGTGGCCGGCCGACTTTGCGCGCGCGCGCAGGATCGTCAGCGCGAGGCGCATCGGAGTAGGCGCCTCGAGGATGTCGCGGAACTTGAGCTCGACGTGGAACGTCGCGTCGATCATCGTGAGCACGCCCGCGGCGCCGAGCGAATCTCCGCCCGCGGCGAAGAAGCTGTCGGAGAGCGGGAACGAAGGACGCCCGAGCGTCTCGGCGAAGAAGCCGGCGAGCGTGTCGAGGAGCGAAGTGTCGGACGTGTCGTTCATGATCGGTCGGCTGCGTCGAGCAGGCGCCTCAGTGTCCGTGCAGTGATCGGGGCTACGTCGCCGTGGAAGAGAGCGTAGTGATGGGATGGCATCTCGATGACGTCGACGGGACGAGTCGTCCTGCCGGCCCATCCGTACGTGGGCTCGGCCTCGGCGATCTTCAGGACGGACTCTTCGTTCTTGCACCGCAGGAGCGTGATCGTGGCGTCGAGCGGCTCCTCCGGAAGCTCGTAGCGCGCCGCCGCCACGAGATTTGCGCGGTAGACTCTGCGGAAGATCTTGAACAGCTGCGAGTCGATGCCGCCGAACACGCCGGCCTCCTGCAGGAGCTTGAAGATCAAATCGGCGCGTGACCGGAGCGACCCCTGCTTGGCCCTCCGAATACGGTCGAACGTCGCGTCCGCGTCGAGGTCCTTTCCTCGCTGCTTGGCGAGATGCGTGACCATCATCGCCATCTGCTGCTGGATGAAGTTGGCGATCTCCTGGCGCGTGTAAGGCAGGTCGGGGAAGAGCTCGTTGTTCACGGTGTCGAAGAGCACCAGGAGCGCCACTTCCTCGCCCGATGCCAAGAGCTCGTGGGCCATCTGAAAGGCGATGAGCCCGCCCACCGACCAGCCGCCGAAGGCGTACGGTCCCTCTGGCTGTGCCTTTCGCATTTGGCGCACGTATCCGCGCGCGAGCGCGCGAAGATCGAAGATGGGCTCGCACTCACCATCCATTCCTGGCGGCTGGAATGCGAAGAACGGACGCTCGGGATCGATCATCTGGGCGACATCGAAGAACACGCCGACGGTCCCAGAGGCCGGATGGACGCAGAAGAACGGGCGCTTCGTCCCTTCGGGCTGGAGGCGCACGAGGCTGATCTCGAAAGGGTCGGCCTCGCGAGTCGCCTCCCTCGGAGCCTCCACTTGGCGTATCAGCGCCAGGAGGAGATCTTTGGTCACGTCGATTGCCATCAGCTCGCCCTCTTCAGCTTGGCGAGGCTCTCCTCGCAGATGGCCGTCAGATCCCCGACGGTGAGGACGGCACCGACGGCGACGTCCTCGAAGATCGTCGCCTCGAGCGCGGTCTCGATTTCGGCGCCGAGCTGCGCGAGGTCGAGCGAGTCGAGCCCGAGGTCTCCGCGCAGCTCCTGCTCGGCCGTGACGACCTGGGCAGTCGGCTGCCGCAGGCGTACGACCGCGAGCACCGTGTCGTGAACGAGCTTGTCGATGTCCATCACTGCTTTCGCTCCTGCATG
The DNA here is from genome assembly GCA_023402175.1 of Pseudomonadota bacterium. Taxonomy (GTDB): domain Bacteria; phylum Myxococcota_A; class Polyangia; order Polyangiales; family Polyangiaceae; genus Labilithrix. The sequence continues at coordinate 2,184 of JAEXCN010000108.1, forward strand.
GAAGTGTGTTGGCCGTGGCGAGCGAGCATTCGCTCGGCCTCGCGAACGAGCCCGATCTGCCTCGACGGGATCGCGAGCAGCTTCCTCGTCTCGCTGAGCGCGAGTAGCCGCCGAGAGCGTTTTTCGGTGAGCACCATCGACAGCGTGACGACGGCGCCGGGAACGAAGGGAAGGTCCTCGCCGGAGGGACGCTCGATCTTCTCGAGGCGCGCCCCGACGACGGTCTCGACGACCTCGTCGGCTCGGCAGTTCCCGAAGTAGAAGATGCGTCGCTCGAGCGTCGTACGGCAATCGACGAGCTCGCACGGGAACGCGGGCCACGCGCGCTCCGTGAGGAACACGCGCTCCGCGTCGTCCATCACGACGACGAACTGCGAGAACATCATCTGTCTGCCGCGCGCGACGTCACGTCCGGCAACGACCGGGTATGAAATGGGCGCGCTCGGGGCCGACGGCTCGGCCGCTTCGGCGATCGTCCCTCGCGACTGCACCGCGCGGAAGAGCGTGAGGAGCTCCGGCGGCGACGCTGCAGAAGGCAGGTTTGCGACGAAAGCGGGCGCGGGCATCGCCACTTCGCCCCTGAGCGTCCAGGCACCTGCCCAGCGGACGTTCGGAAGTGGAGCGGTCGTCCACCTCTCCGGCACGTCCGGGACCTTGCCGGCTTTGCCGAGCACGCCGCGAACATCGAGGAAGCTCCGGCCGAAGCAGCGCACGTCGGCTCCGACGCTGAGCTTCTCCCACAGCGCGTATGCCTCGATCGGATGCTCCATCGGAGCCCGGAGATGCAGCGCGAAGACGCTGGGATAGAGAGCCTCGCCGGCCTTGTCGACGATCCCACGAGGCGTGACGTCGGTACCCTTGGTGAGGATGCGGTAGTGCGTGTTCGCGACGAGCGTGAGCAGTGCAAACTCGGTCAGGTCGCCGAGCCCAACATGGCTTGGGGTCAGATCGACCGTCTCGATCACGACAGCCTCCCTCCGACCGAGCGTGGCGGCGTGACGCCTGCGGCGATGGCGATTGCCGTCAGTGTCCCTGGGTTCGCAATGGCCGAGAGGTTGTCGATCTCCCGCCCGTTGATGACATGCGTCGCTGCGAGCTCCATGACCTTGCCGCTGTGCGTTCGCGGAAGATCGGCGACGTGGAAGATGCTTCGTGGGACATGTTGCGCGGTCGTCCGCTTGAGCACGACGTTGCTCAACCGCTGCCGGAGCTCGCGATCGAGCTGGGCATCGGGCCTGAGCACGACGAAGAGCCAGATCGCGACGTCGTGGCCGTCCTCCTTGCCGGCGGCGAGGGCCTCGACGACTTCGGGCACGTCTTCCAGCGCACGGTAGATCTCTCCCGTCCCGATGCGGACGCCGCCCGGCTTCAGCGTGGCGTCGCTCCGGCCCCAGACGACGACACCGCCCTCGGGCGTGATCTCGATCCGATCGCCGTGGCGCCAGACGCCCGGGTACTTCGAGAAGTACGTCTCGACGTACTTGGCCTCTCCGTGATCGTTCCAGAAGCGGAGGGGCATCGACGGCAGGGGCTGCCGGCACACGAGCTCACCCGCGGTGCCGACGATCGGCGCGCCCGCCTCGTCGTAGGCACGGAGATCGACGCCGAGCGCGGGGCCCTGGATCTGGCCGGCGTACACGGGGCGTGTCGGGTCGCCCATCATGAAGCAGCCGACGATGTCCGTCCCTCCGCTGATGCTCGCGAGGTGAACGTCGTCCTTGACCGACGCGTAGACCCACTCGAAGCCCTCGGGCGACAGCGGCGAGCCGGTGGACATGACGCAGCGAAGGGCGCCGAGCTCGGCGAGCTCGCGCGGTCGCATGTCGATGCGCAGGCAGCTATGGATGTGCGTCGCGCTCGTGCCGAAGTGGGTCACGCCGAGCTGACCGGCGAGCCGCCAGAGGGCATCGCGCGATGGGTGGAAGAGCGTCCCGCCGAAGAGGACGATGGTCGCCTGCGACGCGAGCGCCGAGACGAGCCAGTTCCACATCATCCAGCCGGTGTTCGTCTGGAAGAAGATGACGTCCTTTTCGTGGAGGTCGCAGTGGAGTCGGTGCTCCTTCAGATGCGTGAGGAGCGTGCCGCCGGCACGATGGACGATGCACTTCGGCAGCCCTGTCGTCCCCGACGTGTAGAGGATGTAGAGCGGATGATCGAAGGGCAGGGGTACGAACCAAAGCGCGGGCTCGGCGGTCTCGACCTCGTCCTTCCACGAAGGAAACGCGGGCGTCGGCTCGTCGCGGCTCGGGATGCACACGACGTGCTGCACGGTCGGCAGCGCGGCCACGAGTCTCTCGGCGTCGCTCCGATGATGCTTGCCTCCGTTCCAGTAGCCGTCGGTGACGAAGAGAACCTTCGGATCGACCTGCGCGAAGCGATCGATCGTTGCCTCGACGCCCATCGTTGGCGAGCAGCTCGTGAAGACTGCACCTCGCGCGGCGCACGCGAGCAACACGACGACCGCCTCGACGCTGTTCGAGAGGTACGCGGCGACACGATCGCCCGGGACGATGCCGAACCGATCCAAGACGGCGGCGGCACGCCCGACCTCCTTCCGCAGCTCGCCGAACGTCACCGTGCGCGTATGGTGATCGTCGTCGACGGCGATGATTGCGGCGGCGGAGTCTTCCGCTCCCTCGAGGCAGTGCTGCGCGTAGTTGAGCGTTGCTCCGCGGAACCACCGCGTGCGCGGCATCGGGTCGTTGCTCGTGACCTCGATGGGACGATCGACGAAGCGAATGCCGACGTGCTCGCAGAGGAGCGGCCAGAACAGCTCTGCATGGTCGATCGACCAGCGGTGCAGTGCGGAAGGATCCCCGAGGCTCACGCCCGCCGCGCGCGAAGCGGCGGCGCGGAATGCGGCCATGGTGGTCTTCGCGATGCGCTCGGGCGTGGGAGCCCACAGTGGACGCGCGGTCGAGATGAATGTTTCGCCTCGTGCGCCCTCGTGCGGCTTGATCGCGTCCGTCAGGACGTTGCGATGGTCGGCCATCGGCTCCCTCCATCCACGCAACCCGTCGGCGACCTCGCGTCTTCCAACGCGTGATGTCGAGACCATGCGTCGCACGAGGAGCGCGGCACGAGGATCGGCGTGCGACGCTCTCGTCGAGGCAGCGCGCCCGCGGTGACCCGTGCGCGTTGGCGATCCGCGCATCCGGCGCGGGATGCGCCCGCCGGATGCGGGACCCGCACGTCCGGTGGTGGGAGGGAAGTGGTGGGGAAAGCCCGTCCGTCCCTGCCCGATTTGTGGGGCCCTCTTGCCCGTCACGTGCTCTTCTGGGCCGCACGCCGTGGCTCGGAAGCGACGAGTGAGCACGATAGCGCCGGTGGTCATCGCGCTCGCAGCAGCGACGAAGACCGCTGCGGCGGAGCCCGCCCCGATCGCCGTGCGGATCTCGGAGGACCTGCACGAAGGCTGTCCGTCCGAGCCTTCGATCCTCTCGCGCCTCCAGGCGCAGCTCGAGTCGATCCACGAGGCACGGGAGGGGGAGGCTGCGGTCGATCTCAGCGTGCACGTCGTGCGCCGCGACGGTGCGAGCTTCGGTACGCTCGTGCTCGTCGTAGGTGGGGCGACAGAGGAGCGCGCGGCGTGGTCATCCTCGTGCGCCGAGGTCGTCTCGGCGCTCAGCGTGATGGCGGCGATCGCGATCGGTGAGGAGACGGTGCAGGTCACGCCGGTACCTGCGCACGCAGCAGCCGCCCCAGCGAGGCCTCACGCCGCCGACGCGCTGCAGGCGCCCGCGCCGGTCTCGTCGCTTCGCGCCGGACACGTCGACGTGGGCGTCGGCACCGGCCTCGAGGTGAACGGAAGCAACGGAGGCATGTTCGCCGCCAACTGGTTTGCGTCCTTCACGCTGCCCGCGCGATTCCTTCCGACGCTTCGGATTGCGCTCGCCCGAAGCTTGCGCGAGCGCACCTCGTCGCCCAGCGGGACGATCGCCGTTCAATGGAATGAAGCCAGGCTCGCCGTGTGTGGCGACGCCGTCCTGGCGACGCGGCTTCGTATCGGCCCGTGCGTAAACTTCGAGCTGGGGAAGCTCGACACGATCGTGGTCGCTCCCTTGCCGGCGCGGAGCTCGTCGTATCTCTGGCTGACGTCCGGGGCGGGCGCGAAGCTCGCCTGGACGCCCGTGACGCCGCTGTCGTTCGAGCTGTCGATGGGGGTGCGCGTCCCCCTTCAACATGGCAACCTCTACTTCGAGCCGGGCACGGTCGTCTACGCGGTGCCAAGCATCGTACCGTTTGCCGGGGCCGGCGTGCTCGCGCATCTGCCATGACGGCGTCCGGGGCGAGCTCTGGCGCACGGAGCGTGCAGGCCGCGGCTTGCATGGGCTGTCGTTCGACCAGGGATCCGCGGACGTGCCGCCGCTGACGGCGGAGTTCGTCGCGGTCGAGTCACTTTTCGGGATTTCTGGCGATGCGGCCGACATTGCGGTGTGTAGAGACACGAACGGTGAACGCAGCCTCTACAGCCGAAGCCTCGTCGTTCGACGACGCCGAGGGCGCTTTGCCAAACCACGCGCATGCGGCGGACGAGCGTCTTCGGAAGATCGCGGTCGAAGACTACGACTTCGTCTGGCGCTCGCTGCGTCGACTCGGCGTGCGTCCTCCGGAGACGGACGACGCTGCTCAGCAGGTGTTCACCGTCCTCGCGCAGAAGCTGCCCGGGGTCGAACCAGGAAAGGAACGAAGCTATCTCTTCGGGATCGTGAGGCGCGTTGCGGCGAACGCGCGGCGTGCGCGCTTGAAGCTCCGCGAGGTCCCGGAGGAAGAAGCGGCCGATACGCCGTCGCACCTGCCTAGCGCCGAGAGTGAGCTCGATGACGCGGCGTTGCGAGCTGCTCTCGACGAGATCCTCGCTGGAATGTCCGAGGAACGTCGTGTCGTTTTCATGCTGGCAGAGCTCGAGGAGCTTTCCTTCGCGGAGATCGCCGAGCTGCTGCAGGTCCCCGTAGGGACCGTGGGGTCGCGCATCGGTCGCGCCCGAGAGGATTTCAGGGCTGCCGCCGCACGCATTCGCGCGCGATGGCGAGGAGTCTGACGTGTCGAAGCTCGATCGAGTCGACCAGTGGATGAATGACGACGACGCCTTCTCGAGGATCGTCGCCGAGTCCGCAAAGCGCGATGTCCCGCCGCCCGGGGCGAAGGGGCAAATGCTCGCGTCGCTCGGGCTCCAGGCCGAGCCGCCGACACCCGGTGCGAAGGCCGGCGCGTCCTACGCGCAGAAGCTCGGCGGCTACTACCTTGCCGGCATCGGTGTTGCGCTCGTTGCGGCTGCTGCTTCCGTCGTGGCGGTGTCGTATCCGACGAGCGCCGCCGAGCCGGTGCAGGCCCAGGCGCCAGCGGTGAGCACCGAGGTCGGCATTGCGGCGGCCCCGACGACCGAGGTGATCGTGGACGCCCCGCGCGTGGCGACGCCAGACGACCTGCCTACCGCGCGAGATTTGGTGCGTCGCGGGGCGGTCCAGCCGAAGCCCACCGTCGTGCACGCGGCTCCGCCCGCGACCGATGCGCCCGCGGCTCCGCCCGCGACCGATGCGCCCGCGGCTCCG
>JAEXCN010000186.1 GCA_023402175.1 Pseudomonadota bacterium
CGCGAGGGCGGCGTGTGGCGGGTCGACGACTTCGACTGACGGCAGCGCGGGGGGCTGCGGTCTTCGCGACCGCGCTAGCCACCGCCAATGCCTTCGCCGAGGAGCCCGCTCCTGCGAGCGCGGCCCCATCGACCGAACCGCAGGCGCAGCCCGACGCGAGCGCCGCACCCGACGCGGCGCGTACGGCTTTCGAAAAGAACAGCGGGCCGAACGAGGTCCGTGTCCAGGGTGTGAAGCGGAACGATCCGACGGCGCCGAAGGACTCGATGGGAGGGCGCGAGATCCGGCAGGTGCCAGGAGCGTTCGGAGATGCGTTTCGCGCGCTCGAAGCGCTCCCGGGCGTGACGCCGATCGTCAGCGGGATCCCTTATTTCTTCGTGCGCGGCGCGCCGCCGGGGAACACGGGCTTCTTCGTCGACGGCGTCCGCGTGCCCGGCCTCTTCCATCTCGGGGTCGGCCCCGCCGTGATGTACCCGGCGATCATCGACAAGGTCGATCTCTACAAGGGCGCTTATCCGGTCTCGTTCGGGCGTTTCGCCGGCGGCGTTCTCTCGGCCGATACCGTCCGTCCAGGGGAGCGCACGCGCGCGGACTGGACGCTCCGCCTCTTCGACGCCGGAGCGCTCGTCGAAGCGCCGTTCGGCAAGACGGGAGAAGATTCCGCTCCGCGGGGAACCGCGCTCGTCTCCGGTCGCTATGGCTATCCGGGGCTGCTCCTCTCGATCTTCGCGCCGGACGCCGGGCTCGCTTATTGGGACTACCAGACGCGTGCAACCTACAGGCTCTCCGATCGCGATGTCGTCTCGGTGTTCGCGTTCGGGAGCTACGACTCCGTCAGCCAGCGCGAAGAGACGGACGGCATCCCGAACGACCAGCTCACGGAAGTCCTGAACATCCAATTCCACCGCGTCGACCTGCGGTGGGACCGGAAGCTGAGCGCGACGGGCTCGATGCGCACGGCGGTCACGTTCGGCTACGACCGCACGGGAAGCCAGGACTTCGCGGCGCGCTCGTTCATGTTCGGCACGCGCGTCCATGCGCAGGAGCGGCTGTCGAAGGCCATCCAGGTCCGCGGCGGAGCCGACCTGTTGATGCAGACGTTCGACTTCCGCCTCGGAAGGACGGGCGAGGGTGACGCTCCGCCGCGGCCGGACGAAGCTCGCCCCGGCAGCGCCGTCGGCATCCAGAAGGACGTCAACCTCGCGACGTGGGCCGATGCTCCGCTCAAGCTCGGGCCGAATGCCGAGATCACGCCCGGCCTTCGCGCCGACGTCTTCACCTCGCGGGGGATCGGCCTCGCGCGCGCGATCCCCTCGCTCGATCCACGGGTCACCTCGCGCATCGCGATCGGGCCCATCTACCATCTCGGCGCCGTCGGCATTGCCCACCAGCCGGCCGCGTTCCCGGTCCCCATCCCCGCGCTGACGTTCGCCCAGCTGCGCCGCGGGCTCCAGGGCGGCTACCACTTGAGCCAGGGGATAGAGGTGCCGCTCCCCGCGGATCTCACTGCGCAGGTCACGGGCTACCTCCACACGTACACCGGCCTCGTCGACCTCGCGCAGCAGTGCGACGTCGACGATCCGCGATGCGACCCGAACGGGGCACGCGGTCGTTCGATCGGCCTCGAGATGATGGTCAAGCGCAACCTCGGCAAGCGCATCGGCGGCTGGGTCGGCTATACGCTCTCGCGTTCGACCCGCGACGCCTACGACGTCTCGGTCCGGCGGGTGACGTCGCGGCTCAGCGAGTTCGACCGTACGCACGTCTTCAACGTCGTGCTCTCGGTCGACCTCGGCAAAGGCTGGCGGACCGGCGGGCGGTACACGGCGTATTCGGGGCTCCCGTACTCGACGATCAGCGACCTGCTCTTGCCGAACGCGCGTACGCCGACGTTCCACCGGATCGACCTCCGCGTCGAGAAGCGCTGGATAAAAGCGAACGGCCGCTCGTTCGCGCTCACCGGAGAGATGTTCAACGCGCTCTTCATGAAGGAGGCGATCGGGGTCACCTGCACCGGCCTGCCCCAGCGCTGCACGCCGGAACAGATTGGCCCGATCGCGATCCCGAGCCTCGGCTTCGAGGGAACGCTCTGAACGAACGGATGGCTTTGCGTGACCCGTGCCGTCCGAGGCGCGAGCCTGCTAACGTCCCGGAGCATGCACCGGAAGCTCTTGCGCTTCGTCCCGATCGCCGTCGCGCTCGCGGTGCTCGTTCCGCTCGTCGTGTTCTTTCCGCGGCCCGCGCGCGCCTTCGGAGACATCGGCGCGTTCGATCCGCGCGCCCTCCTCGCCGGCGGGACGACGGGACCTGCGCGAGCGAGCGCCGCAGCGAGGTGGTCATGGGAGCTCGTGCAGCGGACGAGCGCGCCTGCACGCCTCAAGCCCACGCAGGTCCGCGCCGACGACGCGGGGGTCGTCGACGGACCGTTCCTGTGGTGGAGCGGCGATGCAGCGGTCAACGCGCTGTCGCCGCAGGAGATCGCCGGGCTCCGTCGCTTCTTCGCGCTCGGCGGCATCCTCCTCGTCGACGACGCCGGCGCATCGGAGGACGCCTCGGAGGCAAGGAGCTCCGCGTCTCCGTTCGGCCGCACGGCCCGCGAGCAGATCGCGCGCGTGTTGCCCGACACGAGCCCGATCGCCCTCGGGCCCGACCACGTGCTCTTCAAGTCGTTCTACCTCCTGAAACGTGCCGAGGGCCGCGTCGCCGGTCCCCGAACCCTCGATGCGATCGTCCGTGGAGGCCAGGCCCAGGTCGTCTTCTCTTCGCACGATCTCGGCGGAGCGCTTGCCCGCGGCGCGACCGGCGCGTGGGAGAACCCGGTCATCCCGGGCGGAGATCTGCAGCGCGAGCGGGCGATCCGCCTGGCGGTGAACATCGCGATGTACGTGCTCTGCTCGAACTACAAGGACGATCAGGTGCACGCGCCCTTCCTCATGCGCCGGCGTGCCGGCGCGCTGGTGCCCTGACGGAGCTTCGTTCTTGGACGCACCGGTAGGAGGACAGCTTTCGATGAGCACGCGGCTCGCCGTGAACGGCGACCTGCCGCCGTGGGCCGCCGTGTTGGCATGCGCGCTCGTCGTCGTGAGCCTCGCGGTCCTCGTCGTGTACGAGCTGCGAAGGCGCGAGCGGGGCGGCCCCGCAATCGTCGTGAGCGGCGTCCTCGCTCTCCTCGCGCTCTTGCTCGCGGTCGTACGGCCCGTGCGCATCGCGGCGCGCGAGAGCGTCATCGGAGCGAAGGTCGTCGTCCTCGCCGACACCTCGCGCTCGATGGCCCTGCCGGGAGACGCGAAGACGCCACGTCACGACGTCGCGATGCGCGCCCTCGCAGATCTCGCGAAGAGCTCCAAAGACGCGCGCCTGCTCGTCCTCGGGTTCGGCGAAGGTGCACCAACGCCGATCACGGCCGCGAAGGAAGCGGGCGGCCCGACGCAGTCCGCCCCCGTTGCTCCGCGAAGCGATCTCACGTCGGCGCTCCACGCGCTCGCAGCATCCGCGGAGGAGCGCCCGCAGGCGGTCGTCGTCGTCTCCGACGGACGCCTCGACGACCCTGGCGAGGAGACTTCGAAGGAGAACCTCGCGGCGCTCGGCAAGGAGCTCAAGGTCCCGATCCACACGGTCGCGACGACGCGCGCGGGGCAACCGGACGCGAGCGTACGTCGGGTCTCTGCCGCCGGAGCGGCGGTCGCGCACGTACCGATCCCCCTCCGCGTCGAGGTCGGGTGCAGCGGCGGCCTCTCGTGCGACGAGCTGACCGTGACCGCACGCGAGCTCCGCGAGGACGGGCCTCCCGCGCTCCTCGCGACCGGCCTCTCGCACCTGAAGGACGGCAAGGGCACGGTCGATCTGTCGGTGACGCTCGATCGCGCGGGTGCGCGCATCATCGAGGTCGCCATCACGCCGCCCTCCGGAGACACGATCCCGGAGAACGATCGCCGGCTCATCACGTTCGTCGTCGCACGCGAGCGCGTGCGCGTGCTCCACGTCGCCGGACGGCCGACCAACGACGTGCGTGCGCTCCGGCAGTGGCTCAAGAGCGACGCTTCGGTCGACGTCGTCGCGTTCTTCATCCTCCGGACCCAGTCGGACAATCCGAATGCGCGCCAGGAGGATCTCTCGCTCATTCCCTTCCCCGTCGACGAGCTCTTCACCGAGCACCTTCCGTCGTTCGACGCCGTCGTCCTCCAAGACTTCGACGCGCAGCCCTACGGCCTCGAGAAACACCTGCCCCAGCTCGCCCGCTACGTGCGCTCCGGCGGCGGGCTCATCATGGTCGGCGGGCAGAACTCGTTCATCGCGGGCGGCTACGCGGGGACACCGCTCGCGGACGTCCTTCCCGTTGCGCTCGACAACTCGCCGGGCGCGACCGCGGCGGACGTTGCATCCGTCACGCCGTCCTGGACCGAAGACGGACGGACCGCGCCGCTGCTCGCGCCGCTCCGCGACGTTGCGAGCGAGGAGCTGCCGCAGATGCCGGGAGCGAACATCCTCGGCGACGTTCGCGCCGGTGGTCTCGTGCTTTGGTCGCATCCGACGCGCACGACGAAGAGCGGCGCGCCGATGCCCATCCTCGCGATCGGCGATCAGGGTGATGGTCGATCGATCGCGCTCGGCATCGACGGCGCCTGGCAGCTCGAGTTCTCGCAGCTCGGCGCACGGACCTCCGGCCGCGGATACGGCGCGATGTGGGACGGGCTCCTCGGCTGGCTCATGCGCGATCCGCGCTTCGAGCCAGGGCAGCTCGATCTCACGGCTCCGTGCGTCGCGGACGAGCCGGCGCGCCTACGCGTCCGCGCTCCCGATAGCGCGAAGGACAAGCCGATGGTCGTCGAGCTCCGGCGCCTCGATCGGCAAGATGTCGCGCCGATCAAGGTCGAGGTGCCGAAGCGCGAGCCGGGCGCGACCGGCACAGTCGAGGCCACGCTCCCGCCGCTCCCCGCCGGAGGCTACACCGCACGCCTGAAGCTCGGACCGGGTCCGACGACGCGGCGCGACTTCGCATGCGAGGCCGGCGGTGACGAATGGGCTGACTCGAGGCCCGATCCCGATCGCCTCCGCGCGCTCGCTGCGGCGACGGGCGGAACGTTCCGCTGGGCGACCGACGACCTCTCGCTGCCGCTTCCGAAGCCGGCCGTCGTGAGCGCCGAACGCCACGTCGTCCCGCTCGCGCCTCCGTGGGCGTGGACGGTCTGCGCCGCAGTGCTCCTCGGCGTCCACTGGTTCGCGCGCCGCCGAAGCGGCCTCGCGTAGCCTTCCAAGCGAGTGGAGTTGCTCGGTAGCACCGTCGCGTCTCCGACGCGGCGCGATTGCTGGATGCGCTTGCGGTCGATGCCTGCTGGCGTTTGACTGCGCCGCGTCGTGTTCGGAAAAAAAGCTCTCCTCTGGGTGATCGCGGGCCTCACGGCGACCGCGGGTGGATGTTCGGACGATGGGCAGGCCGCGAAGGCGCCGCTCGCGATCGACGACGGATGTCAGCCGCTGCTCGCGCGGACGACCGTCGACGAGGCGTCGCGCGGGACCTGCCTGCTCCCCTACCCATCCGACTTCTATCGCGACACGTCGGGTGCTGCGCCTCGCATCGCCCTCCGCGGCGCTGCAAAGCCTCAGCGGGCGGCCGGCGGGAACGCCGACCTCCACGAAGTCGTCGCGATGGACGGCTTCTCGCTCATCCCGACGATCGTGGCCACGTTGCCGAGCAGCGTCATGCGCGACGGGCTACCCGGCATCCTCGACGAACCGATGCAGAGCGCGAGCGCCGCGAGTCCCACGGTGATCCTCGATCCGGACACCGGCGCGTTCGTTCCTCACTACACCGACAAGATCGATCGCGGCGTCGACGCCGAGCACGAGCCGATCGTGCTCCGCGCATTCTCGCCGCTCGCACCGAAGAAGCGCTACGTCGTGGCGCTCAAGGGCGTGAGGCTCGCCGGCCCCGAAGGCGCTGCTTCCGATCCGTCGAAGCTGGCTCCTCCGCCGGAGGGCTTCCGCCGTCTGCGCGATCGCGACGTCTCGCGGGATCCCGCGCTCGCCGCGATGACGGATCGCTTCGAGCGCGACGTCTTCGGTCCGCTCGAGCGAGCCGGGATCGCGCGCAAGGACCTCCAGCTCGCGTGGGATTTCACGACCGGGAGCGAGGAGCAGCCGCGCGAGGCGATGCTCGAGGTCCGCGACCTCACGCTCGCGTGGCTGTCGACGAACACGCCGGTCGTGGCGGTGACGGAAACCAAGCCGGGAACGGACCGGATCTGGAAGACGGTGACGGGAACGATCACCGGCCCGCTCTTCCTCGATCAGCCCGGACCGGAAGGGCGCCTCTTCCGCGGCTCCGACGGCCACGTCGCGCAGAACGGGACGGCGACGTTCCCGTTCACGGTCAACGTGCCCGAGTCGGTGCGCGATCGATTCGAGCCCGGACGTGCGCTCGCCTTCGGACACGGGTTCTTCGGGAGCCAAGCGGAGCTCGAAGGTAACGGCGCGCGGACGATCGCCGACAAGCTCGCGGCCGTCGAGATCGGGATCGACTGGTGGGGCATGTCGAAGGAGGACGTCGGGCGGGTGAGCTCGACGCTCGGTGACGATCCGGCGCACGGCGCCGACTTCACCGAGCGCGTTCACCAGGCGATGGCCAACTGGCTCGTCACGATGGCGGCGATCAAAGGCCCGATGACGAAGCTCCCGGAGCTGTTGCGGCCGAGCGACGGCCCCGGCGTGGTCGCCGGGCCGGGTGGCGGGACGAACGCCGGACAGCTCGTCTACGAGGCGAGCTTCGTCGGCTACTTCGGAGCGAGCATGGGGCACATCCTCGGCGGAACGCTCGTGGGCCTCGATCCGGCTCTGACGCGCGCCGTGCTCAACGTCGGCGGCGGCGGCTTCACGCATATGATGCCGCGCTCGTCGAACTTCGGGCCGTTCTCGATCGTGCTCGACGTGACGTTCAAGGACGAGCTCCTCGTCCAGGCGTACATCGCGATGTTCCAGCGCGCCCTCGATCGGATCGATCCAATCACGTATGCGCCCCTCGTGAACGCAATGCCGGAGCGCCGCGTCCTCATGCAGATGGGGCTCGGCGATGCTCAGGTCCCGAACGCAGGGAGCTACCTCCATGCGCGCGCGCTCGGCGTGAAGCAGACGATGCCTGCGCCGGTCACCATCTTCGGCCTCGAGGCCGCGACGGATCCGGGCGCAAGCGCGCTCACGATCTTCGACTTCGGGATCGACACGAAGGGATACGCCGATCCCCTTCCGCTCCCGCAGAACGAAGTCCACGAAGGCGTCCGGATCAACGCCGCGGCGCTCCGCGAAATGGCCGAGTTCTTGCGGCCCGCCGGCACGATCGTCCATCCGTGCGACGGGCCGTGCGATCCCGAGTGAGCGGCCGGCTCGAGCCGGCTTTTCGGCCGTGATCGGGCCTTCTCGAAGGCGGATCCAATCGACGGCAGGGCGGCCGCGTCCTAATGTCTTGTCCGTGCGCCGTCTCTCCACTGCTGCGCTCTTTGCCCTGCTCGCGACTGCTGCGTCGCCGGGGCATGCGCTCGTCTGGCCGGACGTGCCCGACCGGGTCGAGCGTGGGCTCGCATCACCGGATCCGACGAGCCGTCGGGTGGCCGCGCGCGACCTCGCGAACCTCGGCGGTCCGCGCGCCACGCCGCTCGTCCTCAAGGCACTCTCCGACGCCGACGTCGAGGTCCGCCTCGCGGCCGCGCAGTCGGCGATACGCCTCCGCGTGACGGCTGCGACGGACGTCGCGATTCAATGGCTCGGCGAGCGCGAAACGCGTCTTCGCGTCGCGGCCTGCGAGGTCGCGAACGCACTGCCGAGCGCGCGCGCGGTCCAGCCGCTTGCCCGCGCGCTCAGCGATGCCGATCCGCAGGTGCGCTCGGCGTGCGCGGACGCGCTCGGCGCGTCGGGCTCGCCGGAGGCCGTCGCGCCGCTCTCGGGAAAGCTCGACGACGCCACTCCGAACGTACGCTCGCAAGTCGCGCGTGCGCTCGCGCGTCTCGGTGACGGACGCGCGGTCGTACCGCTCGTCGGCAAGGTTCAGGACTCGGTGCCCGACGTACGCCAGGCGGTCGTCCGCGCGCTCGGCGATCTCGGCGATACGCGCGCGACGCAAGCGCTCCTGCTCGCACTGCGAGACAACGCGCCGGAGGTGAAGACGGAGGCGCTCTCCGCGCTCGGACGCCTGCGTGCTCCCGACGCCGTCGACGCGATCGCGCCGCTCGCCCTCGAGCGGAACCCGGGTGTGCGTCAGGCCGCGCTCGTCGCGCTCGGAAGGATCGGTACTCCCGCCGCCGTGCGCGCGCTCGTGAAGGCGCTCGGCACGCAAGAAGACGCGACCGCCACCGTCGAGCGCACGCCGGTGCGCGATGCGCTCGTGGCAGCGGGGCCGTCCGCGATCACCGAGCTGACGCCACTCCTCGATCGGCCGGTCTCTCCCGCGGTTGCGTCGAGCGCCGCATGGGTGCTCGGAGAGCTACGCGCGACGCAGAGCGCTCCGGCGATCGTCGCCGCCTTGCGCAAAGGCACGCTGCCTCCGGCTGCTGCGCTTCACGCGCTCGCGGGTGCCGGGACGGCGGAGCAGGTCCCCGTCGTCCTCGAGTTCGTCGCGGATCCGAGCCCGTCGACACGGGAAGAGGCGCTCCGCGCGGCGACGGCGCTGCTCGATCCGAGCCGGCCCGATGGTCGCGCGGTCGAGCCGCTCGCCGCGACGCTGAAGAACGCTCGCACCTCGCCACGCGAGCGCGCGGCCGTCGCGACCTTGCTCGGACGCACCGGTGCTCCGCGCGCGGCGACGGAGCTGATCGGCCTGCTCAGCGCAAAGGACGAAACGCTCCGCCTCGCCGCGATCGACGCGCTCGGAGCGCTCGGCGCTGCGACGACTGCCGCATCGGCATCGGCGGACAAGAATGCTCCGGCGCAGACGACCGCCGACGATGCCCTCGTCGCGCTGCTCGCGGACGTCGATCCTGCCGTGCGCCTCCATGCAGCGGTGGCCCTCGGCGCGAGCGGCGGGCTCGCGGCTCGCCGCGCGCTGCTCGCGAAGCTCGACGGCGGTGAAGAGCTCGATCGCTTCGCGCTCTTCACCGCGCTCGGCGGCATCCTCGAGCGCCATCCGGACGACGGGGCGGCGCAGCGCGTGTTCCGCGAGCTCAGCATCGCCGCCGGGCCCGAGCGTGATGCCGTGATCGCCGCCGGTGGACGCGCACGCGTGCCAAGCGCGCTCACCGCGCTGACGAGCACGGCGAGAAACCCGGACGTCGACGACCGTCGCTCCGTTGCCTCCGTGCTCGCCGCGCACGTGGGCTCTCCGCAAGCGATCGCGCTCCTGCGCTCGCTCACGAGCGACAGCGATGCTTCCGTGCGTGCCGAGGCCACGTTCGCGCTCGGCTCGGTCGGCGATCTCTCGCTCGTGCCGGTGCTCGCCGGCCTCGCGCGTGGCGGTGATACCGACGTCGCGATCAATGCCGCGGGCGCGATCGGACGAATCGCGCGCCGTACCGCGGCTCCCGCCGCTGTTCCCGGTGCGCCGACGCCGCCGAGCCCCATCGTCGACGCGGTGTGCCCGATGCTCTCGGACGGCCGCGCGACGGTGCGTGCGAATGCGCTCGCCGCGCTCGCGGCGGTGAAGCGGCGCTGCTCCGACGGACACGTCGAACGAAAGCTCCTCGCGGAGGACGCGAGCGATCTCGTGCGCGCAAATGCCGCCCGCGCGCTGACGAGCGCGCCCACCGCCGAAGATCGTCCCGTCCTCGATCGCTGCTCCGCGGCGGATCGCAGCGCGGAGGTCGCGCGCCTCTGCCGGCCTCGTCCGACGAACGCCGGCACGCCGAGCGGCAGCGGCCGCACACAGGCAGTCACCGTGTTCGTCGTCGGCGAGAACGGAACGGCCGCCGCGAAGCCGCGCGCGCCCTTCCTCCTCGAATACGAGGACGGCATCCTCCGCGCGGGCGTCGCCGACCGCCGCGGCGCCACGTTCGATCCTGCCGCGCCCGCGGGCGACGTCGTGCTGCGTCGAACGCCATCGCCCTAGCCCACGTCCGTCGCTCTTCCGCGAGGCGGTCGATCCAGAGGCCCGCGTCGCGCCCATGTAGCTTCCGAGCGCGGCGCCGATCACGTCCGCTTTACAATCCGGACGGAGGACGCGTCACGGGCTCGGCGCTCGGCGCGGGCAGGCTCCGCGGCTTCACGCGGAAGACGACCACGGCGATGAGCCCGAGCACGATCGCTGCCGCCACGAACGCGAGGAGGAAGCCGACGATGGGCGAAGACCGCTTTCGCGACGGCGAGCGCGGCTTCGTCGTTCCGGACGGAGCACGCGACGACCCACGCGCCGAGACGAATCCCGGCGCCGCCGGCCCGCTCGGAGGCGGAGCGCGGCGGATCTCTTCGAGCACCGATCGCGAGCGGACCGACGCGAACGGCGCGAGCGCCGCGGCGGTCTCGCCCGCCGTCGAGAAGCGCCGGTCGGCGGCCTTCTCGAGCAAGCGCATGATGACGGCCTCGAGCGCGGGCGGCACGTCCGGACGGAAATGACGAAGCGGGGGGATCGGCTCGTTGAGGATCGACGTCACCACCTTCGGACCGGCGGCTGCGGTCCCGAACGGGTGCGAGCGAGCAAGCGCCTCGTAGAGGACCATCGCGAGAGACCAGAGATCCGCACGTCCGTCGACGCGCTTTGCATCGAGCATCTGCTCGGGCGCCATGTACGCGACCGTCCCGACGACGGCGCCCGTTCGCGTGAGCCGCTGCGAAGCGGCGGCGACCACCTTGGAGACACCGAAATCGAGCACCTTCACGAGCGGCACTCCGCCGATGGCTTTCGTCAGGAACACGTTCGCCGGCTTGAGGTCGCGATGGACGATCCCGACCGAGTGCGCGTCCGCGAGTGCAGCGAGGACCTGGATGGCGTAGTCGACGCACTCCTCGTAGCCGAGCGGCTGCGGTGACGTGTACGTCAGCTCGTGGAGCGTCTTCCCATCGAGATACTCCATCACGATGTACGGGTACCCCGAGTCGAGCACGTCGACGTCGAGGACGCGGACGACGTGCTCGCTCCGGAGCGCGGCCGTCGCCTTCGCTTCGCGTCGGAACCGCGCGGAGTCTTCGGCCCATTCGGCCTCGGTCGTTCCCTCACCTTCGGTCAGCACCTTGATCGCGACGCGCTGATCGAGCGTGAGGTGAATCGCACGGACCACGACGCCGAAGCCGCCGCGTCCGATCTCGCGCTCGACGCGATACTTGTCGCCGATCATCACGCCGGGCTTGACGTCCGGCGGTGGACGAACGCTCACCTGAGCCGTGGCGGCGCGCGCGTCCTCCTCCCGGCGAGGCGCTCCACTCATCCGCTGCGTCTTGCCGGGTCCGTGCATCGCGGGGCGAAAGGCGATGGTAACATCGGCCCGAGTCGCAGATGGGCATCGGCAAGCGCTGGAGGCGCAAACAGCTGAAAGCGCCGGAGCTCCTCGAGGAAGTCCTCGAGCGCGCCGGCGAGAACCGGTTCGCCCGGAAGCAGCTTCCGATCCCGCTCCCTCACTGGCGCGCCGCGGTAGGCGCCCGCATTGCGGACCGCGCGCGGCCGATCGCGCTCGAACGCGGCGTCCTGGTGGTGAAGGTCGTCTCGAGCGTGTGGGCAAACGAGCTGTCGATGCTCGCGCCGCAGATCATCAAGAAGCTCGCCGAGCCCGCCCCGAACGGAAAGCCGGGGATCGAGGTGAAGTCGCTTCGCTTCCGTGTCGGCCCGCTCGACGTGATCGAGGGCATCCCGCAACGGCGCGACTACCGCCAGGTGCCGCCGCCAGCGACGCTCGCCCCGGAGCTCGAACGATCGCTCGCACGCGTCGAAGACGACGAGCTGCGCACGATGATCGAGCGCGCGGCCCGGGCGAATCTCGCCTGGCAGAGCGCGCCGAAGCCGAAGACCACGACCGCGCCGCTCAGCGGAGCGACGCCAGCCTCTCGAGGCCCTCGAGACGCTGGAAGAGGAACCGCTCCGCTGGGCCGTAGCGCGGGAGGTTCTGACGAAGCATCGCCACGTAGCTCCGAAGGCGATTCAAATCGACGGCGGTGACCTTCCGCATCGCGTTGTAGAGCTCGTCGATGACGTGCGCCGGGCACGGTCGCTTCTGCGCTTGATAGAGCTCGATCACGTAGTCGGCCCATCCGCCCTTGCCCGTCGCGGTGGCGAGCTTCGCGCTGAACTTCGCAGCCTGGTCGACGAGCGTCGGCGGCAGCGGCCGTGACGCACGCGTCGCCTCGATGACGTCCGCGAGCGCGGACGCGAGCAAGCGCTCTGCTTCGCCCGCCTTGCCCATCGCGAGGGCCTTCTCGGCTACGCCCGACAGCAGCTTGAACTGGTCCGCGCGCCGGACCATGCTCGGCTCGGGATCGCTCTCGATCTGCATCGGCGCGAACCCCGAGCTCGGGGTGTTCACGCGCATCTTCGGGAGGGTCATCTTCCCGACGCCCATTCCCCCGGAGTTCAGCGGGTCACGCGCTGCCAGCAACGTGAGCTCCTGCGAGCCGATGAGGATGCGATCGCCGACGTTGATCGCCACCTTCGCGTCGATGCGATGGCCGTTGACGATGACGCCGTTGCGGCTGTTCAGATCTTCGACCGTCACGCCGGCTGGCGTGACCTCGAAGAGCGCATGGCGGCGCGACACGAGCGGATCGTCGAGCGAGAGCTGGCAACTCGCGTTGCGGCCCACGGCGAACGTCCCTTCGTTCAGCTCCAGATCATGCTGTAGGTAGCGGAGCCGGAAGCGCATCGTTCACGGGCGCGACAACTCGAGGAGTGCCCCAGCCACCCCCTCGGTCGACGGAAAGTCGACAAGCGTCGGGGCTCCCCATGGACATACCGGGAAGGCTGGCAAGCGTGCAAGGAAACAGGCCATTTCACTCACGCGTCGGAGCTCTATGTTGATCCCCATGAGTACATGGGGCCCCTTCGCGATCCCTACGAGTACATGGGGCGATCGAGGCAGGACCGAGCGAGAGGGTATCAGGTCGCGAGCCGGTAAAGAACGAAACGCGGTCGGTCGCCCGCGCCGCCCGTCATCGCCGTCGACGAGCAGCGGTCTGCCGCGGAGCGCCGCGTCGAAACGCGGGCGTCGGATCGACGCGACTCAGGAGAGGACGGGCTTGGCGTCGGCGAGCGGCGGGACCGACGAGCGGACGCGCTCGAGCGCGGCGAGCGCCGGCGCCTCGTCCGGCGCGACCCGGAGCGTTCGCGAGTGGGCCGCCAGCTGCTCGACGGGCTCGGCCATGTCCATCGGGAACCGGGCGACGAGCTCGCCGAGCCGCTCGACCAGTTGCTCCGGCATGACGAGCGACACGCGGCGGTAGACCTGGGCGACCCAGAGCCCCCACGTCGAGTCGGCCAGCGCGATGCTCGCGCGCGCCGCGCCGTCGGCGAGCTTTGCGAGCTGAGCGCCGTCGACCGGGTCGCCGCGAACGATCCGCTCCTCGACCTGCACCGTGGCTCTGCGGAGGATGCGGTTGACGTCTTCGAACCGCTGAAGCGAAAGCGCCCGCTCGAGCACTTCGAGGAAGAGCTGCACGCTCCAGATCGCCTGCGCCGCCGCGCCGAACTGACCGCTCAGCGTCTCTTCGTCGAGCGCCTCGGTCGCGCCGCAGTTCGGGCACGCGCCAGCCTCTTGCGGGTACGGCATCCGGCAACGCGCGCAGTGCCGGAGGAAGCCCGTCGTCTTCGCCGATGCGTTCGGCGCAGACTCGACGCGGCAGAAGACGAGCTCCTGCGTTCCGATGCGAAGCCGATCTCCGTCCTTCAGCTCCGTCGGCTCCTTGATCGCGTGGCCGTTCAGCTTCACGCCGTTGCGGCTGTTGAGATCGTAGAGCACCGCGCGATCGCCATCGAGCACGATGCGCGCGTGATGACGCGAGACCAGCGGGTCTTCGATCGTCACGTGGCAGTCGGAGCTTCGCCCGAGGATCGTCGCCCCGCGGGGGAGATCGAACTCCTGAAGTAGAAACCTCAGACGATACCGAGCCAACCCGTTCTCCCGCGACGACCGACGGCAAAGCCGGTTTGAGTCGAAGTATACCGTCCACGATTGTGGACGTCACCCGCCGCGTTCTTTCATCGATCATCGAGCATCGAGGGCGCGCGCGCGGTCCGTGTCTGAAATGGTGCGCGAACCGACCGCGGGCGCTGGGCCTTCCCTGGTCTTTCCTTGGCCTGCCCTTTCCTTGGCCTGCCCTTTCCTTGGCCTGCCCTCTCCTTGACCTTTCGAATCTGGCTTTCGTCCTTTCAAACACGAAAGGCCGGCTCCCGATTTCCGTGGGTCTTTTCGGCGCTCGCCCCTCCGCTGTGCTGGGAGTCAGCCGCGTAACCAACTATGCTAGCCTCCACTCGAAGGCGAGGAGAGGTGGACGAGCCGACGATGGAGCAGGTGATCAAAGCGCTCTCCGAGCTCGCCGTACCGCTGGTGAAGGCCGACGGCGGTGAGCTTTATCTCGTAAGCGTCACGTCGGAAGACGTTCACGTCCACCTCACGGGCACATGTGCCGGCTGTCCCGGCGCGACCATGACGCGCGAGCGCCTGCTCGAGCCGACCGTTCACGGCGTCGCGCCGAAGGTGACGGTCAAGGTGACGACCGGCTGGCGTGTGCCGGACGGGGCGAAGAAGGTGGAGTAGGGGGCTCCAGGCTCCGGGCTCCAGGAAGAGGGGCTCGGGCCGGAGCTTCGTCACCGGCGGCTAGGAAGCGAATGCGCGCTCCGCTGCCGGGCTGAAAGCAGTCGGCCCGCGCCTCATCGGAGCGCGGGCCGATTCGTTTCGCGATCAAGCGATGGCGTCAGGTCAGCCGAGGCGGCTCTCGTGTTCTTCGCCTGGAGCCTGGAGCCTGGAGCCTCACTTCTTCTTCGGCGGCGCGCCCTTCTTCCCCGCTGCGCTCGCGGACGGCGCCGCCGTCGGCGCGTTCGGGTCGACGCGGTTCGCTCCGCCCGTGACTGCCTTGATCGACGGATCGAGCTCGTTCGGATCCTCCGGCTTGTTCGGACGGAGGGCCGCGAGGTTCGAGAGCGTCCCGCTGTCCTCGATCACCACCCCGACCGTGTGATCGTTCGATCGATCGATGGCGCGGAGGTGATTTGCACCGTCCTTCCAATCGACGGTCGTTGCCGCGATGCCCTTCGCCGGGTCGGCCTGCTGCACGCGGCCCTGGCCGTTCAGCTGCGCGTTGATCTTGTTGACCGCGTCGAGGAACGTCTTGCCCATCGGCCCGCCGTCTGCGAGCGGGACCTCGTCGTACATCTTCCAGAGGCGATCGTTGATGAAGAAGAAGAAGCGCTTCTTCCCCTGGCGCTGGACCCACATCAGCGCTTCTTTGTTCTTGTACGTGTACTCGGCCCGGATACCCGTCGAGTCGTAGCCCGTCGGCGTGTCCTTGAACTCGATGTAGCTGCGCGTGAAGGCAGCCTTCGCTTGCTCACGCTCCGCCTCGAGCGCCGTCTGCTCCGGACCGACGCGCGCCTTCGCGAGCTTCTCGTCGTAGTCCTTCCAGATCACGCCGTTGGTCTGCGTGAACTGCTTCGTGACCTCGGCGTGGCTCATGCCCCACTTCAGGCCGTCCATGAACGAGACGAGGCTCGAGACCTGCGGCGGCTCGCCTCCCTTCCCCGTCGCGGTCTTTCCGCTCGGCGGCGGCGCGAGCACGTCGCCGCCCGTCGACGACGAGTCGCTGCCGGTGCTCGAGCCGGAGCTCGATGCGCCCGAGCCCGACGACTCGTTCATCGGATCCGGAGGGTCAGGAATGTTGGCTTGCTTCGGCGGCTCTTTCGGGCCGCAGGCCACGGTGACGATCGCCAGCGAGATCGCGATGCCGGCGGCGCGAGCAGAAGAGCGGAAGTTCATGCGCCTGCACGGTAACACAACGTGCCGACCCCTCGCCAACAGGGCGCACGGCTGGTAAGGGAGAGCCATGCTCCCGCGCTGGGCTCGCAAGGCTCGTCCGTTCGGCGCCGCTCGCGCGACCGCCCTCGCCGGGCTCCTCGCGTCGACCGCGCTGCTCGGATGCGGCACCAGCAAGGGAGCGAACGATCCCAGCCGTCCGCTCGCGCCGTACGCCGGTCGCCAGGCGGACCTCTTCGACGACACGATCGAGCCGGCCGCGGTCGGGCTCGACTTCGACAGGGGCTACTCGCCGCGCCTCGACAAGGTCCTCCGTGAGCGCGCGCAGGTCGGCGACGCGGTGCTGCGCGTCCGCGTCTCGACGGTGACTGCGAAGACGGACGGGCCGGACTCGACCTATCAGCTCGGCCTGCACACCGTCGAGAAGCTCGCGGGCAAGCACCCGCCGCCGACGGACTTCACCGTGCAGATCAACAAGGCGAGCGAGTCGCACGGTATCATGAAGAACTTCGAGAGCCGCCTGGTTGGCTATGCGTTCGTCGCGTTCGTGCGCGAGTTCGCCCATCCGAGCGGCGACCGCGAGGTGCATTTCCACCTCGCGCCCGACACGAAGGAAGTGAAGGCGGCGGTCGGGGACGCGATGATCATGGGCGAGTTGAAGTAGCGGAAGCAGTAGAGGTCAGTCGTGGCGATCGAGATCAAGAGCGCGAAGGAAATCGAGAAAATGCGCGTCGCCGGCCAGATGGCGGCCGAGACGCTCGTGCTCGTCGGCGAGAAGCTTCGTCCGGGGATGACGACCGAGGAGATCAACACGATCGTCCACGAGGACACGATCCGTCGCGGTGCCCGGCCCGCGCCGCTGAACTACCGCGGCTTCCCCAAGAGCGTCTGCACGTCGATCAACAACGTCGTCTGTCACGGCATCCCGGACGGGACCGTGATCAAGAACGGCGACATCATCAACGTCGACATCACGACCGTCTACGACGGCTTCTACGGCGACACGTCGGCGACGTTCTACATCGGCACGCCGACCAACGAGGCACGGCTCGTCGTCGAGGTCGCGCGACGCTCGCTCGAGCTGGGCATCGCAGAGGTCCGCGAGGGCGCACGCCTCGGCGACATCGGCGCGGCGATCCAGCAGTACGTCGAGGCCCAGGGCTGCAGCGTCGTCCGTGACTTCGTCGGTCACGGCATCGGCCGCCGCTTCCACGAGGACCCGCAGGTCAAGCACTACGGCAAGCGCGGGACCGGCGAGCGCCTGAAGGCGGGCATGATCTTCACGATCGAGCCGATGGTGAACCTCGGTGGATGGGAAGTGGAGATCGATCCGACCGACAAGTGGACCGTGACGACCGTCGACGGCTCGCTCTCCGCGCAGTTCGAGCACACCTGCCTCGTGACGAAGACCGGCGTCGAGATCCTGACGAAGCGCCCGAAGCCGCTCCGCCTCAGCGAAAACGTCGCGACGATCCTCGCCTGACGCCTCTCGCTTCGCAGCGGCGCTCACCAGCTTCGCAGCGGCGCTCACCGGCTTCGCAGCAACGCTCGCCCTGAGAAGGACGAACCGCGCCAAGACGCGGGGGCGAGGGGCTCTTGGCGGTTCATCTTTCCCTCCGGGTGCGGCAGATCGCGGCCCGTCTATCCCTGCGGAAGCGCGAGTCTGTCCGCGGCAGAAACGTGCATGGCCGCTTCTTCAGGCCTGCGCTGATTCGGAGGTCATATCCACCGCTTGGGCGTGAGCGGCGACCGCGCTCGGGGCCGGGGCTCCTTGCCGGACACCCACCGGATGCTACCCCATCCCACCTCATGCGCGGCTCCTCCCTTCTCGCCTCGGCGGTGTCGGCTGGCCTCCTCGTCCTCGGCGCCTCCGGTCTCGGCGCCTGCACGACCGACGACCTCGGCGAGGACGCCGAGACGACCGAGCAGGGCGTCGCGTCGAACGTCCACGTGCTCACGTCACGCAACGACACGAATCGCACGGGCGCGAACACGAAGGAGAAGGTCCTCACGACGGCGAACGTGAAGGCGGCGACCTTCGGAAGGATCTTCTCGCGCCAGGTCGACGGACAAATCTACGCGCAGCCGCTCTACGTCGGCGGCGTGAACGGAAAGAACGTCGTCTTCGTCGCGACCGAGCACAACTCGGTCTACGCGTTCGATGCCGACGACACGCGGCCGAGCGCTCCCCCGCTCTGGACGAGGAGCTTCGGCCCGCCGGTCTCGTCGAGCGACACCGGGTGCGGACTCCTGGGGCCCGAGGTCGGCATCACGTCGACGCCCGTGATCGATCTGCAGGCGAAGACGATCTGGTTCACGACGCGCAACAAGGAGAACGGCAAGTTCCTCCACAAGCTCCACGCGCTCGACATCGCCACCGGCCAGCCGCGGCCGAACAGCCCCGTCGTCATCACGGCGAAGGCACCTGGCAACGGTGACACGTCGGTGAACGGGATCATCACGTTCGATCCGCTCCGCCAGATGCAGCGCCCCGGCCTTCTCAAGGTCGGGAACAAGATCTACCTCGGCTTCGCTTCGCTCTGTGACATCCGCCCGTACCACGGCTGGGTGCTCGGCTACGACGCGACGTCGCTCGCACAGACCAACGTCCACATCACGACGCCGAACGGCGGTGAGGGCGGCATCTGGAACGGCGGCGTCGGCCTCAACGCCGACGAGAACGGCGACATCTATTACACGGCGGCCGACGTCTACGACACCAGCGGGCAGGCGCAGTTCAACGGCCCAGGCAACCTCGGCAACAGCATCGTCCGGCTCCACGACGACGGCACCACGTTGTCCGTGGTGACGAAGTTCACGCCCTTCGACACGCGGATCTACAGCCCGCAGGATCGCAGCCTCGGCAACGGCGGCGGCATCCTCCTCCCGGGAACGAACCTCTTCGTCGCCGGCGACAAGCGCGGGGTGACCTTCCTCGTGAATCGCGACGACATGGGAGGGCAGGCCGATCAGGACGCGCAGATCGTCCAGAAATGGCAAGGCACGGCGCGCGGAGCGTGGGGCGGCGGCGCCTATTACAAGAAGGGCAACGCCGGCTTCTATTACCTCTGGGGCAACGGCGATCGCCTCCGCGCCTACAGGTTCAACGGGCAGACGTTCGAGCTCCCGGCGCTCGTGAACACGAACACGCTCACCGGCTATCCGGGCGGCGCGCTCTCGATCTCGTCCGACGGTGAGCTCCCCGGCACGGCGATCCTCTGGGCCGTCCGCGGCAAGCGCACGAGCCCCGGGCTCGCGGCGAGCACGGGCGCGGCGACGCTCCTCGCGTTCGACGCGAACGACGTCACGAAGCAGCTCTACTCGAGCGACGACGACACCGCGGACATGCTCGGCGACGCGTCGAAGTTCGCGCCGCCGACGATCGCGAACGGACGCGTGTTCGTCGGTACGTCGTCGAACCAGCTGGTCGTCTACGGCCTGAAGAACGCGATGACGCCCGCAGCCGACGGCGGCGCGCCCGATCCCGGCTCTGCGGATGCAGGAGCGGCGACGGACAGCGGTACCGGCACGGATGCGAGCGGGCCGGCGCCCACGTGGACGCAGGTCTACAACCAGTACTTCGGCCCCGGAACGCCCGGCCATTGCAGCGGCACCGGCGGCTGCCACACGAACATGCGCGGCGGCTTCCAGTGCGGCACGAACAAGAACGCCTGTTACGCGGGCCTCGTCGCGGCGGGCCTCATCGATCCGGCGGATCCTGCGCAGTCGACGCTCACGATGATCGGCTCCTCTCCCCTCGCCTGGTTCGGCGGCAGCATGCCGTTCGACAACCCGGCGCCGAACCCGACCGCTGCCGCCGCGGTGAAGGCGTGGGTGAACGCCGGCGCGCACGACGACTGAGAGGCGCTACTTCTTCACGCTGAGCAGCTCGACGGCGGCGCGGCGAGCGGCGTCGCCGACGCGGACGCCGCCGATCATGCGCGCGATCTCGTCGACCCGCTCCGCATCGGAGAGCTTCCGGACGCTGCTCGTCGTCCGTCCCTTCGCCTCGCTCTTCCCGACGACGTACTGCTGATCGGCGAGCGCGGCGATCTGCGGCAAGTGCGTGATGCAGAGGACCTGGCGATGGCGCGCGACGTCGGCGATCGCGCGGCCGATGACCTCGGCGATCGCGCCGGAGACGCCGGCGTCGACCTCGTCGAACACGTAGCAGCCGGCAGGGCCCTTCTCCGCGAGGACGCGCTTCAGCGCGAGGAGCGCGCGAGAGAGCTCGCCGCCCGACGCGATCTTCCGGAGCGGACGCGGATCTTCGCCCTTGTTCGGCGCGATCAGGAACTCGACGCGATCGATGCCGTTCTGCGTGAGGCGCGCGCCGTCGACGGGCGGGAGCTCGCCGGCTTGCGGCGCGGGCACCGGCGAGACGTCGACGACGACACGCGCCCGGCCCATTCCGAGGCCGCCAAGCTCCTTGCCGATCGCGTCGGCGAGCTTCGCGGCTGCATCGCGGCGCTTGCGGGACAGCGAGCGTGCTTCGGCCGCCACGGCCGCGAGAGATGCCTCGCGCTTCGCCTCGAGCTCACCGCGGAGCTGCTCGGCGCCCGCGAGCTGCGCGACCTGGCGCTTCAGCTCGTCACGGTACGTGACCAGCTCCGTCGTCGTCGGCCCGTGCTTCCGAAGCAGCTTCTGCAGGCGGAACCACCGGTCGTCGACCTCGGCGAGCCGCTCGGGATTCGACTCGATCCCCGAGGCGTACCGGCCGAGCGCACGCGCGGCGTCGGCGAGCTCACTCCGCGCCCCTTCGATCGCGCGCGCCAGCGGCGCGAGGCTCGGATCGATCGCGGCGGCGGCATCCAGATCCGTCGACACGCGCGCGAGCTGGTCGCAGACGGCGTCCTCACCCTCGTAGAGCCGATCGGCCGCGCCCTGCGTCGCGGTCGCCAGCTTCTCCGCGTGGCGGAGTCGAGCGCGCTCGCTCTCGAGCTCGGTCTCCTCGCCCACCGACGGATCGAGCTCCTCGATCTCACGCAGCTGGAACGCGAGGAAGTCTTCGCGCTCGGCGCGATCGCGCTCGGCCTCGCGGACGCGATCGATCTCGCGGACGATCTCCGCGAGGTCGGCGACCTTCTCGCCGAGCGAGTCGCGCATCGTCTCGAGCCGCCCGTACGCGTCGAGGTACTCGAGGTGCGTCGAGGGGTCCGTGAGGCTGACGCTCTCGTGCTGCGAGGCGATGTCACAAAGATCCGGTCCGAGGTCCGCGAGCTGAGCGGCGGTGCAGAGCTTCCCGTTCAGGAACGCCCGGCTCCGGCCTTCGGCCTGGACGACGCGCCGAACGACGAGCTCGCCGTCGCACGGCACACCCGCGGCCTCGAGCTTCGCCGCGACGCGCGACCCGGGCTCGATCTCGAAGAGGGCCGCCACCTCGGCTTCGCGCGCGCCACCACGCACGATCTCCGGACGCGCACGTCCGCCGAGCACGAGAGCGAGGGCGTCGACCACCATCGACTTGCCCGCGCCGGTCTCGCCGGTGAGGACGTTGAAGCCGGGTCCGAGCTCGAGGACCTGGTGCTCGATGAGGACGACGTTGTCGATCGTCAACGACAGCAGCATGTTTCTCGAGCGCATACCGCAACGCGCACCCGCGTTCCAGAGGCCCGTCAGCGACGCTCGCTCCGCGCGCCAGATCAAGTTTTCGGCGATGCGTGGCGAAAGCTCCGACTCGTGCACGGCGCGTCGAGAACCCGACGACGAGGACCGAGAGCGACGACGAACGACGTCGCGTTCGTGTTGTCTGGCGTCTTGTCTGGCCTGCTCGGTCACGAGCTCTCGGGACACGTGATCTCGGCGCAGGCACCGGCGGCGGCGGCTCCATGATCGCCGGAGGCGCGGTCCGCTCACGATGACGGGCGGTGCCCGCTCACATCGTGCGGAGAAAATCGGCGGCTGCGCTGACGAAGAGGGCCCAGAAATCTGGGCCTTTTTTGCCGCAGATCCGGGTGGTCGGCGCAAAGCTGTGCTTCGAGGCAATCTCCCACCTTTACATACACGCTCGCAAACCTCCGTTTTTACATTGTTTTTCAGCGATTTATTGACGATCGCGGCAGTGCGACACTACCTTCGCCGCCGTCGTGCCCCAGGGGGCCTCGTCCGCTCGTCGGCGGCGGGAGAAGTCCCGATTGGCCCGGTGCGCGGCAGAAGGGCACCATGGCCGCGAAAGCCTCCCCGAAATCTCCCCGGAAGGAGCCGGTTGTGCCGGCGGCGCGGTCGTCGAAGCGCAAGCTGACGGCGGCCGCACCCATCGAGCCGCCGCCGAAACCGCTCACGCTCGAAGAGCGCGTCGCGAAGCTCGAGGAACGCCTGCAGGCTGCAGGTCCTGAGTTCCAGAAGGCCTACCGCGACAGCCTCGATATGTCGTGGATCTACCACGACAGCGCGCTCGAGGGCTCCGTCTACACCGGACAGGAGCTGAAGGCCGCGATCGATCCGAACGCTCAGATCGTCACCGACTCGAGCATTCAGCCGATCTGCGAGGAGATCCGGCGTCACCGCGAAGCGCTCGACTACATCCGCGACTACGCGTCGAAGAAGCGCCAGCCGATCAACATCGACGTCGTGAAGAAGCTCTACCTCATCCTCCATCCGGAGGAGGGGGACATCAAGACGGTGAAGTACCGCAAGGACATCCCGCAGCACCGTCTCTACTTCCACGAGTACGCGCCGCCCGACAAGATCACCTACAAGGTTCGGCAGGTCCTCGACTGGACCAACGATCCCGAGACGCGCCGCACGCGGAGCGCCGTCCGGATTGCGGCGCGCGCCCACTACGATCTCTTGCGGGTCTTCCCGTTCGCGTCAGACAGCGGAAAGGTCGCTCGTCTGTTCATGAACCTCCTCCTCCTCCGGAGCGGCTACCCGCCGGCGATCGTCCACTCGACCGAGCGGCAGCGCTATTACGAGGCGCTCAAGGGCTCGAGCGCGACGATGACCCAGATCGTCCACGAGTCCATCGAGAACAACCTCGGCTCCGTCGAGAAGCTGCTCGAAGTCCACGAGAGCAAGGGCTACACGGTTCGGGTCTAGCTGCGCGAGGGGCCAAGGAGGCAAGGGCGGAGGGAGAAGAGTGATAGAGCGAAGAAGTTCCTCTCTCATCCCCTCGCCGTCCATCTCCCTAACCCCTCGCCCTTTCGGACCCTTTCCAAATGCTCACCAAGCGGATCATCCCCTGCCTCGATGTCAAGGACGGCAGGGTCGTCAAGGGGGTCAACTTCGTCGACCTCGTCGACAAGGGTGATCCCGCCGAACATGCTCGTCGTTACGACCAGGAGGGCGCGGACGAGATCGCGCTGCTCGACATCACCGCGACCACCGAAGGCCGGCGGGCGATGCTCGACGTGGTCGCTCGAACGGCCGAGGCGACGTTCACGCCGCTGACGGTCGGCGGTGGCATCCAGTCGGAAGCCGACGTCGAAGCGCTGCTCGAGGCCGGCGCCGACAAGGTCAGCCTGAACTCCGCCGCCGTGCGCGATCCCGCGCTCGTCGAGCGCTGTGCCCGACGCTGGGGCACGCAGGCGATCGTCGTCGCGATCGACGTCAAGCGCGTCCCGGAGGGCGGCTGGGAGGTCCATACGCACGGCGGAAGGACGCGAACCGGCATCGCCGCCGTCGACTGGGTGAAGCGGGTCGTCGATCTCGGCGCGGGCGAGCTCCTCGTCACGAGCATGGACCGCGACGGAACCCTCGCCGGCTACGACCTCGCGCTCTTGCGCGCGATCCGTCCGCTCGTATCGGTCCCCGTCATCGCTTCCGGCGGCGCCGGCACGCTCGAGCACCTGCTCGACGCGGCCCGGGAAGGCGCGAGCGGGATCCTCGCAGCCTCGATCTTCCACGACGGCACCTTCACGATCGGTGAAACGAAGGCCTTTCTCGCGCGCGCAGGCATCCCGATGCGAACGGACGCAGGGGAAGGCGCGTGAGCTCACTCGAGACGTCCGTCACGCTCGAGGACGTCTTCGCGGTCGTCGAGGCGAAGCGCGTGCCGCTCGCCCCGGAGCTCGCCGGTTATCTCTCGCTCGAAATCGCGGACGGCACCGACGCGGGTAGCGGCGACGTCGATCCAAGGACCGTCTTCATCAGCGAAGAGGGCACCGTCGCTCTCGTCCGCCCGAAGAAGGACGTCATCACCGGTGACGCCGAGGCGAGCGTGCGCACGCTGCTGAGCAAGCTGCTCGACGCGAGCGGCTCCGGCACGCCGGCGCTCACGACGGCGGCGAAGCGGAAGCCGGGCAACGGCCTACCTGCGCTCGTCGAGGAGCTCGAGGCGGCGCTCATCCCGGTGAACCGCGCCGCCGGACGACGGGCGCTCGCGCGCCTCGCACGCGAAGTGAAGCGCGTGCTCCTCGGAGTCGGACGCAATGCATCACTGCCGGTGCAGAGTCGTCCCGAAGCGAAGCCGGCGAGCCTGCCCGGCCCCCACGCGCGACCGGCGCTCCGGAAGCGCGACGACGATCGCCCGTCGGATCCGAAGGTGCCGATGCCGCGCGTGGCCGATGCCGGCAGGAGGGTCGCTCCGCCGGACGCCGGCGTACGCCGCCTCGGTTCGTTCAGCGACGAGGCGGCGACCGCGAAGCGGGACAACCAGCTCACGCAGCTCGCCTCGGAGGTGAACGACGAGGGCGGTGCGCCGCTCGTCGATGCATCGAAGCTCGAGCTCGAACGCAACGCGACGAGCGATGCGAGGCCGGAGCCGCTGAAGCCGCCGCCGTCCGCGGCTGCCTCGCGCGCGCCTGCAGGTGCATCGC